>JALWZK010000108.1 GCA_027002665.1 Campylobacteraceae bacterium
AAAGTTTAAACAATTGAATGAAAATAGTAGTCATAGAAAGGGATATTTTGCAGGTGGCTGTTTTTGGGGAGTTGAATATTGGTTTAGTAAACAGAACGGAGTTTTAAGTGCAAAATCTGGTTATATGGGTGGAGATTTAGAAAACCCAACCTATCGAGATGTATGTTATGGAGATACAGGACATATTGAGACTGTTGAAGTGACATATAATCCAGATATTGTATCATATAGAGATTTGGTAAAACTATTTTTTGAGATACACAATCCAGAACAGGCAAATGGACAAGGACCAGATATTGGTTCTCAATATATATCGGCAATTTTCTATAATAATATAGATGAAAAGAAGACTATTATTGAACTTATTAATAAATTAGAAGAGAGTGGAATGAATATTGTTACAAAATTAATCGATGCAAGAGAACATAAGTTTTATATTGCAGAAGATGAGCATCAAAACTACTATAGATTAAGAAATTCAAAACCATACTGTCACAACTATATTAAGAGGTTTTAATGGATTTTTATCTACTGGCTTTTATCTTAATTACAACTATTGGACTAATAATTAGCTATATCTATTTTATGAGAGAGAAGAGAGAGAAACTATTAGCTGTTACAAATGGTATCTGTCCAAAGTGTCATAAACCGACAGTTGAGATAATTGATCAGAGGGGTGGGGGTTGTAGTGGAACAAAGATGATTACATTTAAGTGTAGAGAGTGTAAATATACAGATACATTTCATATTGATGGTGGTAGCTGTAGTAGTGGTGGTTGTCAAATATGAGAATTAATAATTAATATATTAAGATAAACTTATTTAAATATTATTTATGCTATATTGCTGTTCGATATATCTATATCATAAAAAAATAAGGGAAAAATATGAAAAGATTACTATCAATAGTGGCATTGAGTGCCTGTTTAACTATGGGAACTCTATATGCAGAAAACAATACAACAACCAATAAAGTTGAGGTTACTAAACAGCAGAGTGGAACAGTAATTAATCTGGCTGGAAAACAGAGAATGCTAACTCAAAAGATGAGTAAAGAGGCTCTCTTTATAGCCAAAGGTATTGATGTTGAAAAAAATAAAGAGGCACTTACTAAGACCTCTGAACTATTCGATAAGACGCTAAAAGGTTTAATTTCAGGAGATAAAGATTTAAATCTTCCAAAAACAGAAGATAAAGAGATTTTATCTCAATTAGAAAAGGTGAAAGAGCTTTGGAAATCTTTTAAAGCTAATATAGATAAAGTCATTTCAGGAAAGATTGATAAAGCTACACTTGAAGCTATTGCTAAGGAGAATCTTCCTCTGCTTAAGAATATGAATAAAGCTGTGGGAATGTATGCAAAAGCGAGTGGTTCTAAGCTTGACCCTAAGATAGCAAAGAAGATAAATGTAGCAGGTAAGCAGAGAATGCTAACTCAAAAGATGACAAAAGAGTTACTTTTGGTAGCAAATGGAATTGATGTTGATGCTAATAAAGAGAATCTCAAAAAGACTGCTAATCTATTTGAGACAACTTTGAAAGATTTAATAGCTAACTGTAAACATGATGATATTAAAAAACAGTTAGAGGTTGTTGCTAAGTTGTGGGGTGATTATAAGGGGATTATTGAAAAGGTAGATATTAGCGAAGCGGCACTAAAAAAGGCAGAAGAGTTAAATATGTCTCTACTTAAAGAGATGAATAAAGCTGTTAAGATGATTGAGGCTTCTATTAAATAGAAATTCATTAAAATCTAAAATCCATCTCATTTATGGGGTGGATAGCTTTATAAAATACTCACTCATATTGTCTCCCTTTAATAACTCATCTGAATTTTATCAATATCGCTCCAACTCATAGTTTTTTTCTTATCTCTATTTTTTAATATATGCTCAATATATCTTGCAAATAGGTCTGTCTCAATATTGACTTTTGTGCCTATTTTATAGTTTCTTATAAGTGTCTCTCTTAAAGTGTGAGGAATTATAGTT
>JALWZK010000109.1 GCA_027002665.1 Campylobacteraceae bacterium
ATCCTATATAATGTTAATATATATCTATAATATTAATAAAAGTAGATGTAGAATAGTCCAAACCATTAAACAGGAGACTTTATGAGAGAGATAGAATTTGATGTTATAGTCAAAGCTGTTAGAGACATTATAGTCCATTGTGGGACGGATTTACCACAAGATACCTATGATGCCCTGAAAGAGGCAATGGAGAATGAGAAATCTCCAGTTAGTAGAGAGGTAATTAGACAGATTTTAGAAAATGCGAATATTGCTAAAGATGAGAAGAGACCACTATGTCAAGATACAGGCTTAGCTGTATTTTTTGTAAAAGTTGGAGATGAGGTTAAAATTAAAGGTGGTCTCTTAAAAGATGCTATAAATAAGGGGACGGAGCAGGGGTATAGAGATGCCTATCTTAGAGCCTCTACCTGTGAGCCTTTTAGTAGAGCAAATCTAAAAGATAAAATTGGATATAACCTACCTGCAATTATTCACTTTGATATTGTAGAGGGGGATAAGATAGATATAGAGTATGCTGCAAAGGGTGGTGGAAGTGAGAATGTTAGCCGTGCTAAGGTATTACCTCCAGCTGCAGGAAAAGATGGAGTTGTGGAGTATGTAAAAGAGGTTATCTCTGATGCAGGTGGAAACCCTTGTCCTCCAATTATTGTAGGTGTAGGAATTGGGGGGACATTTGAAAAGGCAGCAATTAGCTCCAAACATGCACTATTTAGAGATATTGGGAGTAGAAATCCAGACCCTGAATTAGATGAGTTAGAGCAGAGAATATTGAAAGAGGTTAATAAACTTGGAATTGGTGCTATGGGAATGGGTGGAACTCAAACAGCACTGGCAGTTCATATTGAGGCTAACCCTTGTCATATTGCATCACTTCCGGTATCGGTTAATGTTCAATGTCACTCATCACGACATACACATATTACTATATAAGGAGATAAAATGGCACAATATACTCTGACAACACCATTAACTGCTGAAGAGACAAAAAAACTGAAAGCAGGTGATACAGTTCTACTCAATGGAACTCTATATACAGCGAGAGATGCGGCACATAAAAGATTGGTTGAACTTATAGAAAAGGGAGAGGAGTTGCCTTTTGAGATAGAAGGCTCAGTTATATATTTTGTAGGACCAACTCCCCCAAAACCGGGTGACCCTATAGGTAGTGCAGGTCCAACTACAAGCTATAGAATGGATACTTACTCTCCAATATTGTTAAAACATGGCTCAAAAGGTATGATAGGAAAAGGGAAGAGAAGTCAAGAGGTAAAAGATGCTTGTGTTAAGTATGATGGTATCTATTTTGGAGCAACAGGAGGAGCAGGAGCTTTACTTGGAAAAAAGATAACCTCATCTGAAGTTATAGCATATCCAGAGTTAGGACCAGAGGCTGTTAGAAAGATAACTGTTAAAGATTTCCCTGTAACTGTAATTAATGATACCTATGGAAATGACCTATATGAGCAGGGTAGAGCAGAATACGAAGTAAAAGATTAGTAAAAAAATGGGATAACTATATAATTTAAAAAAAGTTATCTCATAACCTTATCAATTTTAGTGGATTTATATGTTTATGGTTCTTTGTAACCTCAAACATTAGACTACTATCCACTTTTCCTATAACAGACCCTTTGGATACTCTTCTGCCAACTTTTATATTTGGTGCTAATCTCGATAATTTAGCATAAATTGTGTGAATATTATTGGGGTGTGCAATAATTACAACTTTACCCAGCATTCCACCACTATTCTCTGCAAATACAATTTTTCCATCTAATACACTTCTAACTTTTGCACCTTTATATGGAGCTTTTAGAGTGATTGATTTATTAAATATTTTGAATTTATAGATGGGATCAATATATATTCCAAATTTTTTAATGAGGATTGAACCTTCAAGAGGAGATATTGTCTTCTCTCCTCTATATTTAACCACTCTAACTCTCCTCTTTATATTTTTATGACTATCCTCTTCATCTCTGCCCCTCTCTACAATCTTTAATCTATTTAATTTTCTCTGTAAAGCTCTTCTGGCATCTCTAATGGCATTGAACCTCTTTTTATAGATAGCTCTATCGGAGGCTAATCTTTTAAGCATCTGCTCCTGCTTCCTTATATTGGCTCTATACTCATCTCTATCTCTCTTATATATACTAATCTTCTTCTCTAAATTGCTCTGCTCCTGCTTTAATAACTCCTCTTTACTATTTAATTTCTCAAGCTCATTTTTTAACTTCTCTATCTCTTGATTATTTCTCTTAGCATATACCTTATACGCCTCTTGAAGTATTATAGATTTTGGTGTTGGCTGTTTTAACTCCTCTAAGACAAGTGCCATACTAAACTTATCAGCTACAAGTGCAATAAACTTATCCTGCTTCTCCTCAATTATATCATTTAACTCTGCTAATCTCTTATCTATAATCATCTTCTTTTTGCTCAAGGCATCATAGATAGATTGGGTTTTTTTAATTTTTCTCTCCAATCTATGTAATTTTTTGGTTAAAATTCTATTTTTAGTCCTTATATCAATTATCTCTTTTGCTATTTGAGCCAATTTTCTATCCATTCTATCATACTGTTTCTGCTTAAGCCTAAGTTCTCGCTGTTGCTGTTTTATCTTTTTGCTTATGGAGCTACCGAATAGAAGAGAGAATAGAATGAGAAAGATAGTAACCCTTTTCATATCTAATTCTACTCCTCTTTTACATTAATAACTACTAAGAATACCGCTACCAATACTATAATTATAGAGGCAAATGAGAGAGTTATTACATCATTAATGGAGAAGAGTCCATCGATATTATCTTCAAGAATTGCTATATGGTTACCTTTAATCCATGAGTTTTGAATAGTATAGAAGACTATACTTGCTATTATGGCTGATATAATTGCATCTACTATTGCCATAACAATTAAAGCTTTACTCCTTAAAAATAGAGAAGCACCAAATATATCCATAACCTTCATTCTCTCGGAATGCATAAAGTTCCAGACCTCCATCTGTTTAACAATTAGAAAGAACCCTATTATTGTCATAAATAGAATAAATGTCTGAAAGGAGAGTTTTATAGATGAGAATAGTCCATAGTTTGAGTTATGAAGGGTATCAAATGTCTCTACCCTTGTAACTCTATCACTCTTGAGAATATTTTTCTTTACCTGCTCCAACTCCTTGTTATTTAAATATTTATTCAATTTAATAGAGTAGAAATTTGGCATATCCTTATCTATATTTGAAATATCTGAGGATTTAAAGGGTAAATCTACCTTATCTATAATTTTAGACTTCTCAATCTCTGCAACTTTATATATATGTTTATCCCACGCTTTAAAATCATCAATACTCATCTCGTCCTTAGCTACTACCAACATAGCATAACTATCTTTTAAGCTCTCCTCATAACCTTTTGTGGTCCTATTAAATGCAATAAAAAACTCCAATCCCATTAGAATTGCTACCATAGGAAATATTAGGGATAGATGACTCTTAATGGACCTCATATATATCTCCTAACTCATCTATTGTAAAGTGTCTATATGGAATGTTAAATACGGTTGGAATTTTATGTGTCACCACAACTACAGTTGTCTCCAACTGCTGACAAGCGTTCTCCAATAGGTCCCAAATAACATTTGATGAGTAGTCATCAAGGTTTCCTGTAGGCTCATCTGCCAAAATTAAAAATGGATTTTTAGATAATGCCCTTGCAACTCCTACTCTCTGCTGTTCTCCACCAGATAACTCCAATGGATATTTATGCTCTTTGCCTGTAAGCTTTACATGATGAAGAAGTCTCTTAGCCTGTGTCCGTTGTATCTCTTGTGAATATCCCGCTATCCAGAGAGGAAGCACAACATTTCTCTCTACTGTCCACTCATTTATAAGTTTATAGTCTTGAAAAATAATCCCCAAGTGTCGTCTTAACTCTTGTAGTTTTGGCTTCTTTATACTACTCATATTGAGTCCACCCATTAAAAGGGTTCCCGATTGAGGTTTAATATTTCCATAAAATGATTTTAGAAGAGTCGATTTCCCACTACCACTGGGACCTGTAATAAACACAAACTCCCCCTTTTTAATAGTAAAAGAGGCATTCTTTATAATCTCTTCATCTCGCTCATAAGAGAGTGTTAGATTTTGTGCTACAATTATATTAGCCATTTAGATACTCCTTAATTTTGAGATGTGCTTTATAGCCTGTTTGACTATTTATTGGATTTAATCCAAAATAGTAACTATCTCTACTACTTAAATATATATATTTCTGCTCAGGTCTATTAAAACTACCAAAAGATACTTTTATAAGAGCAGTAGTCTCATCTACTCTATAGAATCTCTCAAAATGGATAAAGAAATCTTGAAATAGTATAGGTTTTGTAGGGATTTTCTCCAAGATAGAGTTACTATACCTAACTCCATCAAAGTTAAAATCGAAATTTACCTCTCTATCCTTAGAGTTTTCCAATGAGGTGACGAATATATCATATATATTTTTTTTCTGTTTTAACCATCTCGCTTCATATTTACTAATAACCCCTACAGATATATTCTTCTGTATCTCTATTGCTATACTATGTTTATCTAAAAAGGTATTCAATGAATACCAGAAGTAGTTATCACTATCTGTCCTTAACTCCAATTTTCCACCTTTTTTTAAAACTCTCATAGCTTCATCAAGAAATGAAGTTGAGATAACTCTTCGATGGGGTTTTTTATCCCAAGGGACAGGAAAATGGACAAATATCTTATGGATACTATTTGATGGAATCACCTCTAAGAGAAGTCTGGCATCATAGTTAATAACCCAAATATTATTGAGTCTCTTTAACTCTATCTGCCTTAAGAGCTGTTTGGCTGATGGGGTGTGTATCTCAATCCCAATAAAAAGCTCATCTGGATTATTTACTGCCTGATATAAGATATGTTTGCCAGAGCCAAATCCGACCTCAATAGATACCTCCTTAAATGGAAATTTAATATTGACGAAATCTTCAATAGACTTCTCATATCTATTGGCGATTTTTGCTCTATTGTGGTGAATGGTAATATTTGAATTTAAAATATTCAAATTTAACTCTCTGGATATATCATCTAAAGCCTTTTTTATAAGATTTACATCTAAGGGTCTCGTTATCTTATCATATTTTAAAATCCAACTATCTCTACCCTTTTTAATATGGAGTAGAAACTGAATGCCCTTAACCTCTACAGCTACCATCTCATCGCTATTAACTAAATCTATAGCTTTAAATAGGAGTTTTGTATCTCCATATAACCTTTTTTTTAGCATAGAGGTATTGAATGGTCTAATAGTAATGTGTGGCATATAATACCCTATCTTGCATCAATTGTTAATATATCACTCGGAGTAGAGTAACTACCGTCAAATCCTATAGCTGTAACTCTATATTGGTATCTATGTCCCGATTGGACATATTTATCTAAATACTCAACCATCATACGATGGTTTAGAGTTCCAATTAAACTCCACCTCTTACCATCGACACTTCTCTCTACTCTATATATTTTAACTCTTATGTCAGGGTGAGGTCTCCAAATCAATTTAATAATATTTTTAGCCTTTTGCGCTCCTTGAAAAAATGTTATCTTAGGAAGAGGAGGGAGAGTTTTTATATCGATAATCTTTCCATGAGGTGACTCAAATTCACCTTGAATTGTAGTAAATGTGTATGTATAGCTACTATCTTGTAAAAGTCCAGTATCCACAAAGTGTGAGACAAAAGGGCTATTTATAGTTGCAATTTTAGTTAGTTGTTCACTGTGACTATTTGGCTCACTTCTATAGATATTTACACCATCTAAACCCTTTCGGGCTATAGGTTGCCACTCAAAGGCTACTGAAGTGTTTGATGGAATAGCTTTTATCTTATTTAGCTTAGGTAGAGTAGTATCTACTTGATAATTGACTACAGGATTACAACCTGTTAGTAATAGATTTAAAGAGGCTATCAATACTATTAGGGTTAATCTTCTCATCAATCTCTCCTTTATCAAATCTCTGATATAGATAATCTTTCATATCAGGAAACAGTGGGGCTATAAACTCTATTTTTCTATCTGTAATAGGGTGAATTAAATATAGTTTATAAGCGTGTAATAAAACTCTCTTGATTGTATCTTGTTTGCTCTTAAATCCATATAAAACATCACCCAATATATGTCTGCCTAAGCTATTTAAATGGACTCTAATTTGATGAGTTCGTCCTGTAAAGAGTTTTACAGCTATTAATTCCACATTTGCGTCACTTTCTATCAATTTGTAAAATGCAGATTTTGCCTCTTTTCCATTGGGAACTATATCCATCTTTAGACGATTATTACGACTCCTACCGATAGGTCTCTCTACAATCCCACTCTCTTTCAAAGGATAATCGATAAGTGCTAAGTAGTATCTTCCCATACTCTTATCTCTTAATTGAAGAGATAATTTTCTATGAACCTCATCTGTTTTGGCAATAACCAATGCTCCAGTTGTATCTTTATCCAATCTATGGACTATACCGTGCCTCTCTTCACCCGCCATGGTAGATAGAGATACACCCCTCTCCTTTAACCAATCTACAACAGTAGCACCTTTTACAGATGGTGCAGGGTGGACAACAACCCCTGCCGGTTTATTTATAACCATTATATAGTCATCTTCATATATTATATCAATATCGAAATCAACCTTAATAGCCTCTTCCCTCCGTTTAGCCTCTCTAAAAGAGTAAGCCACCTCATCTCCAATAGATAATTTATATCCTGCCTTTTTAACTATTTTACTATTGACAGTTACCAAACCATTTTTTATTAACTGTTCTATCTGGTTTCTACTACTACTAATCTCTCTTGTTAGAATTTTATCTAATCTTCCACTCTCTTTTGCAATAAATGAGTATTTATTATTATACCTTTTCA
>JALWZK010000110.1 GCA_027002665.1 Campylobacteraceae bacterium
CTATCTCACCTCTCTGGAGAGAAAATTTGAAAAAGAGAATATTAAAGATAAAAAATTTGGAGAGTATGTCGCTGAGCAGTTTAAGGGTAAACTCAAAAGTAAAAATGAGAAATTGGTTGAAAAAGAGATTTGTAAATGTTGTGATGGTTACTTAAATGCAGAGTGTAAAGAGGACTACTGCTTAGAGGGTTCGGGAATTTCGTGTAAAAGATAATGAAAACTATAAAAGAATCCTTTAGTGCAACCTATGAGGTCAAAAAATCAAAATTTATAGCCTACTTAGTGCCAATATCGGAGTTTAAAGGTCTGCAGGATAGATTAAAGCGAGAACACCCAAAGGCGAGGCATGTAGTATATGCCCTTAGATATCTAAATGAATTTGAGCAGATTGTAGAGAATAGCTCCGATGATGGAGAGCCAAAAGGCTCTTCCGGACAACCTGCCCTAAATGTGCTTCGTGGTGAAGATATGATAAATGTAGCAGTCCTAATTGTGAGATACTTTGGGGGTATAAAGTTGGGAATTGGAGGGTTGGTTAGGGCCTATGGAACTGCTGTAAAAAGCGTTATTGCAAACTCTAATACTTTTCTTTATGAAAAAATGTTAAAATATCAATTCCAAACATCATATACCAATATTCAAAAGGTAGAGTATCTATTAAATAGATTAAAAATAGAAAGAATAAATAGAGAGTTCTTAAATAGTGGTGTTAAATGGGAAATAGAGGCAAGTAGAGACAATATAGAGAAGTTTAAGGAGATTTTTAATGCATGAGATAGTGAATTTTATAGTAAGTTTAGTAGGCGATATGGGATATATTGGGATATTTATAATGATGTTCTTAGAAAGCACATTTTTTCCATTTCCAAGTGAAGTTGCAATGATACCCGCTGGATATCTATCATCAAAGGGGGAGATGAATCTGTATATATCTATTTTAATTGGAGTTTTAGGCTCACTAATAGGTGCCCTATTTAACTACTATCTGGCAAAAATATATGGGAGAAGAGCCGTTTTAAGATTTGGAAAATATTTCTTTTTTAATGAGGAGAAGTTAAATAAGATGGAGAGATTTTTCTATAAACATGGCTCATTCTCTACACTCACAAGCCGTCTAATTCCCGGAGTTAGACAATTTATCTCTCTTCCTGCCGGACTCTCCAAAATGCCAATAGTTCCCTTTATTCTATACACAACCGTTGGAGCAGGTATCTGGGTAATAATATTAACACTCTTAGGCTATCTAATAGGAGCAAATCAAGAGCTACTACATAACTATCTACACCAAATTGTAATTGTTACCCTAATCCTTATTGCTATAGCTACGGTTATATATATTTGGAGAGAGAAAACTAAATATTACCTTTAAACTTCTCTACTGTGACAGAGTTATTTGGAGATATATCACTTCTCCTAATAACCTTTAAGAGAGTTAGCCATAGAATCTTTAAGTCTAATAGAAATGATTGATTATCGACATACCACACATCGTATCTAAACTTATCCTCCCAACTAATGGCATTTCTTCCATTCACTTGCGCCCAACCTGTAATACCGGGTAGCACAGTGTGTCGTCTATTCTGCTCCTCACTATATAATGGTAGATACTCTGCCAATAGTGGTCTAGGTCCAACAAAACTCATATCTCCCTTTAAAACATTAAATAGTTGTGGTAACTCATCAAGACTGCTCTTTCTAATCGCTAATCCAACCCTATTTAATCTCTTCTCATCGGGAAGTAACTCTCCATTTTTATCTCTCTCATCACTCATTGTTCTAAACTTATATATTGTAAATAGTTTTCCATTTAATCCAGCCCTAATCTGCTTAAATATTATAGGGGTTCCTATTTTAAAATATATGATTATAGATAAAATTATATATATTGGCAGTAGTAGAATAATTAAAATTGTTGCTAAGATAATATCAAATAGTCGTTTCACTTATAAGTTCTCCAATGCATCTTTCAATTTATTTAAAAAAAA
>JALWZK010000111.1 GCA_027002665.1 Campylobacteraceae bacterium
TATTAATACTCTTAACCAATATAGTTTTTGCACACCATAATAAGATAGTTATAAAAAATAGAAATGGAACTGTTGTTAAAAATCGAAAAATAAAACATAAAAGAAATCGTTTTTTTAACGATTTAAAGAGAAAACAGAGAAGACTACTTAGTAAAATTCGGAAAAGGAATCGAAAAAAATCCAAATATATAAAAAACCGTTTAGTAAGGTATGCAAAAAAATACTTAGGTGGTAGATATGTATGGGGTGGAACAAAACCAAGTGGATTTGACTGTTCTGGATATATTAGATATCTATATGCAAAAGAGGGAATAAAACTCCCTCGAACAGCTTATGCTCAATCTAAAGTTGGAAGACCTATAAGTAAAGCTAATCTTAAAAAGGGGGATTTGCTCTTTTTTCTAACAGATAAGAAGCGACATATTCCAATTACACATGTCGGCATGTATATTGGTAATGGTAAATTTATACACGCTGCATCGAGGGAAGATGGTATAATCATCTCATCTCTATTTAAAGGTAAATATAAGAGATTTTTTGTAAAGGCGAAGAGAGTTATAAACTCCCAATAATACTCTATGGAACTATTTTAGTGAGAACTACATTAGTAGTTCCGTCACCGACTGAAATCTCTTTTACAACTCTAATTATCTTAGGTGAGCTAAATCCACACTCCTCTCCACATATAATCTTAGCACCTATATAATAGTCTCCCGCTGGAACACTGAAAAAACTAAATTCACCATCATTATTAGATGTTGTAAACTTGAGATAGTTATATAATCTCTTATCTGGAGGAGTCAGCTTATATCCTCCAATATAACTCTGCTCATACCACTGTTTAGAGTAACTTGTTACCGGATTGAGGAAGAGTTTTACATTTCTTCCAATTATATTATCGTCAGTTATACTACTCTGAAGATATATAGTTCCTGTGACTGTGGAGTTGCCATATTTTTTTAATCTTCTATACTCATCTTCTGGAAAATCTATTCTCTGCATAATTTCACCATTGAGTTCACTGCTGGTAGGCTCTGTAACTCTCGATTGAGTGGTTTCGTTACTATATTTAATATCTAATGTAGGTCTATTCTTAGGCACCGGAACAACCTCTTTAACCTCATCTAAGATAGGATTACTATTTCCAATTAAAATCTCCTCTCTTATAGGCTCCTCTCTCCTGTGGGGGATATGTGGTCTAATAGGTTGATATCTTCGTGGTTCTCTATCTCTCTTTATTGTAATTACTTTTCTCTCCACACAGCCTGAAAATAAAAATATCAATATGGGTATAAGTAGATAAAATCTAACCATAACATCTCCATTCTTTTTTTATATTATAGCAGATATAATATCTATAAAAAAGTAAAAATTGATGGCAAAGAGAAAAAATAGGTTAAATAAGTTAGAGTTTATACTCTCTGTCTTATCTAAATATGAGCATACTCAAGATGAAGAGGATAGAGTAGTATCTGCTTTTATAGATAAAAAATTATTTAAAATAGATGCGAATAAGATTTTCAATAAGTTAAAATATATCAGAATTAGCGATAGAATGAGAGATTGGGAGGATAGATTAGAGGTATCGTTCAATAACTCATCAGAGATGGAGTTTTATCACTCCTATAAATTTGAGTTTTTAGATACAACTTTTCATAAATCTCTCTTGACTACAACTGAGGCTATTGATACAGAGATACTCTTAGATGAGAATATTCTCAAGATAAAGAGAGAACTCTTGGAGTTAAAAGAGAGTGCCATTAAGGCCAAAAGAGAGGAGATAGATGAGTTTTTAAAAAATATTATCCATAAACCCCATAGATATTTAAAGTTAGATGATATGGTAGAGCTTATCTCCAAGATGCCACCTGAAGATAGACTATATGAGATAGAGATACCACTTAATATATTAGAGAAGATTATTCCAAGTGAGTATAAAATAGTTCTAAATATAGAGAAAATAGATATATATAGAGAGAGAAACT
>JALWZK010000112.1 GCA_027002665.1 Campylobacteraceae bacterium
TGTTATTACTCAACTTCTAATGGCAGGACATCTTATTCTACTATATGTTATATCTATTATTATTGTTAAAATGGTAAATCCATATAAAAATAGTGATGATGAGTGATGCACTTTTAACCGAGAGCTATAATTATGAGCTTCCACCTCATCTTATAGCGAAGTATCCAGTTGAACCGAGAGATAGTGCAAAACTCTTGGTTTATAATAGAGTTAATGATAGTATTACACATACCATTTTTAGAAATCTATTAGATTTTATACCAAAAGATACAAATGTTTTTCTAAATGATACAAAAGTTATAAAGGCAAGACTATTTGGCAGAAAAGAGACAGGTGGAAAGGTGGAGCTTCTATTCAATCGAGCCTTAGATGCCTTTAACTTCTTAGTCCTAATTAAGGGAAGAGTAAGAGAGAATATAGAGATTTTCTTTAGTGATAATTTAATAGCGAGAGTGGTAGAGTTAAGAGATAATGGATTGAGAGTGGTCAGATTTACCCATAGAGGTATTCCCATTAGATTTGAAGAGTTAGTGACAATCTTAGATAGGATTGGACATGTCCCACTCCCACCATATATAGATAGAGAAGATAATATAGATGATGAGAAGAGTTATCAGACCATCTTTGCAAAATATGCAGGAGCAGTAGCCGCACCCACAGCATCTCTCCACTTTACACCAGAGCTATTTAATAGATTAGAAGAGAGGTTTAATACATATAGGCTTACACTCCATATTGGAGCAGGAACATTTAAACCCGTAGAGACAGAGAGTATCTTAAACCACCAGATGCACGAGGAGTATTTCTCTATTCCAGAAGAGAGTGCCACTATCTTAAAGGGCAGTAAAAAGATATTGGCTATTGGAACAACCGTCACCCGCACAGTTGAATATTTTGCGAGAACAGGTAAACTTCATGGGGAGTGTGACCTATTTTTAAACCCATTAAATAAGCCGATAAGGGTAAATCATCTCCTTACAAACTTTCATCTTCCCAAAAGCACTCTAATTATGCTTGTAGCTGCTTTTATAGGACGAGAAAAGACCTTAGAGCTTTATCAAGAGGCGATAGAGAGAGATTATCGCTTCTTCTCTTATGGAGATGCAATGTTAATTATGTAAAAGTTTCCTCAATATTTAATATATTCAATGCCATATCAAACTTATAACTCCTAACTAAGGTTTTAATTTGTGTAAATATCTCCATCTCCTCATCAGATAGATTATAACCCTCTATCTCCTGTATAACGGCATTGCACCGTTTTGGTCTTCTACTCTTTAGGGCATCTCTTAACTTATAAAATATTCTATTCTGCACAGTAATGGCAGAACTATTTATACTATCTTGAGGTGCATATTTTAAGATGGTCTCATATAACTCCTCTACATCTATGGGTTTATTGATGTGTGAGTTCATTCCAGCCTCTAAACTCTTAGCAATATCATCTTTCATTGCATTTGCGGTAATTGCAATGATAGGAATATCTTTATCCTTCTCTCTAATAATCTTTGTAGCCTCATATCCGTCCATAATTGGCATCTGTATATCCATTAGTATAAGTGTATATTTATCCGATTCAAACCTCTCTACACCCTCTTTCCCATTGGAGGCAATATCCAACTCTATTTTGGAGTTTTCCAATAGCCCCATAACTATCTCTTGATTTATCTCATTATCATCAACAAGTAGTATTTTACATCTTCTAAGCCTATTTATATTAAATTTTAATTTTTTATCTCTACTTATAGGCTCTATATATTTTATGCCCTCTTTTCTCTCTCTTCCCTCTTTTAACTCAATCTCAAAAGTAAAACTACTACCTACTCCATATTCACTCTCAACCCATATCTTTCCATTCATAAGCTCAACAAGCTGTTTAGATATAGTAAGTCCTAAACCAGTACCACCATAATCTCTAGTTGTACTTCCATCAGCTTGAGAGAATGCTCTAAAAATCTTCTGTTGCTCCTCTTTAGTT
>JALWZK010000113.1 GCA_027002665.1 Campylobacteraceae bacterium
GTTATATACTATATAGATGAATATTTTAAAAATAGTGATTTAATTAATAGATTACCTATAAAAAATGGTGATGAGCTATTTTTTGTCCAGACAAAAGATGAACCCAAGACCGAATTTATAAATAGATTTAGAGATATTTTAATTCAAAAAGATAAAAACACTCCAAAAGCCATAGTAGCAATTGGTGGTGGGGCTACACTCGATACAGGTAAAGCAGTAGCAAATCTTTTGACAAATCCGGGTAATGCTGAAGATTATCAAGGGTGGGATTTGGTTAAAAATCCAGCTATCTATAAGATAGGTATTCCAACTATTAGTGGAACAGGAGCAGAGGCAAGTCGAACTTGTGTTATGACAAATGAAAAAACGGGGCTAAAGCTTGGTATGAATAGTGATTTTACAATCTATGACCAGCTTATACTTGACCCAGATTTAACCAAAACAGTTCCACGAGAGCAGTATTTTTATACAGGAATGGATACATATATTCACTCTTTTGAATCACTAAATGGCAGATATAGAAATGCAATAGGTGATGCTTTTGCAAAACAGGCTATTGCTCTATGTAGAGAGGTATTTTTAAGTAGTGATATGATGAGTGATGAGAATAGAGAAAAACTTATGGTCGCCTCCTATTTTGGGGGTTGTGCTATTGCAAATAGTTTTGTTGGGGTTGTTCACCCCTTTTCAGCAGGATTAAGCGTGGTTTTGGGAACACACCACTGTATTGGAAACTGTATTACTATGAATGGTATGGAGGAGTTCTATCCAAATGAGTATAGAGAGTTTTTTAAAATGGCAGAAAAACAAGGCATAGAGATACCCAAAGGGGTAGGAGCAAATTTAAGTGATGAGATATATCTTTCTCTATATAATTCGACAATAATTCACGAGAAACCTCTTGCAAATGCACTGGGGGATAATTTTAAAGAGAAATTGACACTTACAAAGGTGACTGAAATTTTTAAGAGGATGTAATATGAATTTTAAAATCCCATTTAGTGGAAGAAGTCATAGATATACAGAAGATGAGAAAAATGCTATTTTAGAGGCTATTGAAAATGCAATTCCATTGACACAAGGCAAATATCAAGAGGAGTTTCAGAGAAAGTTTTCCAAATACATTGGGAGTGAATATGCCTTTGTGGTAAATAATGCAACAGCAGGTTTAGAAATCTCAGCACAACTTTGTCAATTTAAAGAGGGCGATGAGTTTATCTGCCCATCTCACACCTTTACAGCCTCTGCCTACCCCTTTATTAAAAAGGGAGCAGAACCTATATGGGCAGATATAGAGAAGCATACAAGAGTTATAAGTTTAAATAGTATAAAAAGATGTGTTACTCCCAATACAAAAGCAGTAGTAGCTGTGCATCTATATGGTTTTATTATACCAGATATAGAAGAGATTGCCAAATTTTGTAAAGAGAATAATATTCTACTGATAGAGGATGTCGCCCAAGCCATAGGAACCGATATAGATGGTAAAAAAGCTGGAACATTTGGAGATTTTGGAGTTTTCTCTTTTCACTCTCACAAAAATATAACTACACTTGGCGAAGGTGGAATGCTTGTAGTAAAAGATAAGAGATATGCCGATATAATCCCAATGCTTAGACATAATGGACATTGTGGTTGGCATATAGAGCGACCAAACTATTGGACTCCTGCTATGGGAAATGTCGATTTACCTATCTTAAATGGGGAGTATCTTATGCCAAATAACTACTGTCTCGGGGAGGTGGAGTCTGCTCTCGGTATAAAACTATTGGATAGATTAGATAAGATAAATAGTCAAAAGAGAGAGAGAGCTTTATATTTTATTGATTCATTAAAAAAGTATCCCTTATTAAAATTTCATAGAGTAGAGGATAATAGACATAACTATCATCTTTTGGCCGCTTATGTAAACGACAATAAGAGAGATATATTTATGCAGAAGATGAGTGAGGATAAAAAGATACAGTGTGTAGTTC
>JALWZK010000114.1 GCA_027002665.1 Campylobacteraceae bacterium
TTGGTTGGTATGGAGCAGTTATTTCAGCAGTTATATATATGATGTTATATGGGTTTATCCATACTGAAGCTATTATTGATGTTGTTGATGGGATATATGCAAACTATTGTGGCAAAGATAGCTATAAGATAGTTAAAGAGCCTACAGTTGGAGCTATGGGGGTGCTTTATGGTTTTGGATTTGTGATTATAAAAATCTCTACTATGGTATATATGTTTGAGCATAATCTATTAAGGGAGTTTATAGCCACAGTTATAATCAGCAGACTATCCCTAATAGTGCTTATAGATACATTAGATTTTAAATCATCTTTTATTACAACGCTAAAAAATTCAATTACTCCAATATATCTAATAGGCTCCTTTGTTATCTCTATGATAATTGGAACTCTCTTGACTCCATTTTTTATAATTATGGTTGTATTTGGATTTATACTATCGTTTATAATCTCCATCTATATAAGTAAGAGGTTGGGATTTATAAATGGAGATGTATTGGGAGCTACACTTGAGGGGATTGAGATTTTACTTCTCTTTCTTATTGTTGTTTTTATGCTATAATTTCCCAAAAAGGTATCTAATGGGTTATGTCTCTTGGTTTAACTCTCATGGAAAGAAACATAGAGAGATTATAGATAGACTTAAAGATTTAAGTGATGATGAGGTTATAGACTATTTTAGATTTGAAAATATGGTAAAAAATGAGCCAGATTTCTGTCCTCTATATGCTAAGGGTAAAAAGTGTCATGATATTGAAGATTTAAACTGTTATCTATGTGCATGTCCAAATTTTAGATTTAATGATAATGGATTAGATAAAATAGAGGATAGAACTCTCTATAGTGTATGCTCTATTAAATCCAAAGATGGGAAGCAGTTTATAAGTAGTAGTGCCATTCATCAAGACTGCTCAAACTGCACTATACCTCATCATAGGAGCTATATTAAAAATAACTTCTCAAGAGATTGGTTCTATATTATGAGAAAAGTTAAATATAATTTGAAAGGTTAAATATGAAAAAGATACTATTAATATTAATTTTTACACTTCTTGCTATCTCCAATGATGGTTTTCCAGAAAGGATAGAAACTTCAATTCAATCTATAGACAAAAATGGAGTGGTAACCTTAAGTGGGAATATTCCAAAAGGTAGAAGTGGAATTGTAATTCACAATTACGGTAAGGGTCTATCAGCAATTACACATAGTGTAGTAACTATAAGTGGCAATAGGGCTACTGTAACAAAATATAACTTCTTAAAAGATACAAATATGCCAATGATAGAGACCCCTGTAAAGGTTGGAGATAGAGTTATCTTAGGAAATCTATATAGTAATGTGCTATTAATTGCACCAGATGAGCAGAGTTATAGTAAGATAACCCAAGCTTTTAATAAACTCTGGATACACCCCGATATCTATGCCTATTATCTTATTAAAAACGATGAGAATAGAGTAACACTTAAAAATCTCAAGGGGTTTGCCATTGAAAATGAGGTTGGATTAGTAGCCATTGTAGCAAGAGATGGACTTAGGATACTTGACCCATTGAGTGGTCACTATTTAAGAAAATTACCAATAAATATAAAGATAACTAAAACACAATCCCCATTCTATGCTCGATTTGAGCAGATAGATACAGATATTTTCAGTATCTCTAATAGGAAGGAGTTTCCAGAATACTATAAAGGGGTGGATAGAATAAGATGATAGATAGAAAACATATAAGAGAGTTTATAAAGATTGTGGGTAGAGAGAATATATATGATGATAAAGCCCACATGATAGCATATAGTTATGATGCCACAAGAACCAAATTTGAGCCGGATGCTGTTATTTTTCCCCGACATGAGCAAGATGTGAGTGATATTTTAAGATATTGCAATAGACATAAGATAGTAGTCACTCCAAGGGGTGCAGGAAGTGGATTTACAGGTGGAGCTTTACCTGCTAAGGGTGGAATTGTCTTAGCTATGGAAAAACATATGAATAGGATATTAGAGATAGATACTCAAAATATGGTAGCTGTTGTTCAACCTGCTGTGATTAATATGGATTTACAGAGAGCCGTAGAGAAGGTTGGACTATTCTATCCACCTGATCCGGCAAGTGAGGAGTATTCAACACTTGGTGGGAATGTAAGTGAGAATGCTGGTGGTATGAGAGCCACTAAGTATGGACTTACAAAAGATTTCGTTATGGCACTAAGAGCAGTTAGAGCAAATGGAGATATTATTCGAGCAGGAAAGCGAACCATTAAAGATGTGGCAGGATATAATATTGCAGGTATTCTAATAGCAAGTGAGGGAACTCTCGGAGTTATAACTGAAATTACTCTAAAGCTTCTCCCAAAGCCAAAATATAAACAGACCTATATGGGGATATTTCCCGATGTCAATAGTGCTATGAGTGCTGTATTTAAATCTCTCTCAACTGGAGCCAATCCCGTAGCAATGGAGTTTCTGGATAGGTTAGTAATAGAAGCACTTATTGAGAAATTTGGTGTTCAACTTCCAAAAGATGCGGGTGGAGTCTTAGTTGGAGATGTTGATGGAAATGTTCCCGAAGAGATAGAGTTTCAACTCAATACTCTAAGGGACTCCTTTATAGAGAATGGAGCTAAGGAGTTTATTGTAGCAAAAGATGAAGAGGAGGCTAAAAAATTATGGTTTGCAAGAAAAAATGCCTCTCAATCCATTACAATATATGGAAATAAGAAACTGAATGAGGATATATCTGTTCCTCGCTCTATGTTGCCTGAAGCGTTAGATAAGATTTATGCTATTGGAGATAGATATGGATTTAAAATACCATGCTTTGGACACTCTGGAGATGGAAATATACATGTAAATGTAATGATAGATAAGTCTCAAATAGATGAGGGGCATAAGTGTATTGAGGAGATTTTTAAATTGGTTGTAGAGATGGGTGGAACTCTGAGTGGAGAGCATGGTATTGGAATAAGTAAAGCTCCATTTATGGATATTGCGTTTACTAAGGAGGAGTTACAACTCTTTAGAGATATAAAGAGGGCATTTGATAAAAACAATATCTTAAATCCTGCAAAGATGGGGCTTTCTTAGAGATAGAAAGATTAAAAAAGTTAATCTTTTCTATCAAGTCCCTCAAATCCGGGTAAAACTTTCCCCTCTAAGATTTTTAGACTTGCCCCTCCTCCTGTGGAGATGTAACTAAAGTTTTCTCTCTCTCCAGCTCTCTCAACAGCGTCGGCAGTATCTCCACCACCAACTATTGTATAGGCGTAACTATCGACAATGGCAGTAGCCAATCTATTTGTTCCCCTTGAAAATCTATTAACCTCATAAATTCCCATAGGTCCATTCCATATAATAGTATTTGAGAGATGGACAGCTTCAGAGAAGAGTTTAAGGGTAGCAGGTCCAATATCGACAGCACTAAAGTTATCTTCAATATCTTGAATTGGTAATACTCTTACATCTGTAGGATTTTCTATAGAGTTGGTAGTAACTGCATCAAATGGGAGATATAGATTTACTTTATGTTTTTTTAAATCTTCTATAACTTTCTTAGCTACACCGATATAATCTTTTTCATAAAATGATGATTTCATATCATATCCTAACGCCTCTAAGAAGGTATTACTCATAGCTCCCCCAACAATTAGCTTATCTATCTTCGGTATAATCTCACTCAGAAGAGTAATTTTAGATGATATTTTAGCCCCACCGAGAACGAGAGCTATTGGTGGAGTTGGATTCTCCAACGCTTTACTGAATGCCTCTATCTCTTTTATCATTAAGAAACCGGCAACTTTTGTCTTTACAAACTTAGTTATTCCATAGGTTGAAGCGTGTCTCCTATGGGCAGTTCCAAAGGCATCATTTACATAGACATCACAAATTGAGGCTAACTTTCTGGATAACTCTTCGCTATTCTTCTCTTCACCCTCATAGAAACGGATATTTTCAAGTAGAAATACCCTCTCTAAGGAGCAGGTTGCTATCTCATCTTTGGACTCCTCAAAATTCTCTACAAACTCAACTTTTCTATGTAGAAGTCTCTCCAATCTCTTCTGAATCGGCTTTAAGCTATATTTTTTACTGTATCTACCTTTTGGTCTCCCGAGATGTGTAACGAGAGTAATAGAACAGGCGTTATTATCTATACAGTAGTTAATTGTAGGCAGAGCCATCTTTATTCTTCTATCATCAGAGATATTTTGATGTTCGTCCATAGGGACATTGAAATCTACTCTAATAAGCACTCTCTTACCTGCAATATCTACATCTTTAACGCTTTTGACACCTGCCATATATTTAATATTACTTATCAAACTCTACTCCTTTGACCACTTCTCAATCTTTTTAGAATAATCTTTCAAGATAGCTTCACCTCTACTATCATCTTCCGCCTGTATATATATATTTAGATTATCTGTATATAAATCCGGTATCATTAAAATCCAATCATTCTTATCTATCCAAATCTTAACTCCGTCAAGCGTTGAGGATTTTTTACCCTTTGCGTCATTTAGGAACATACGCATCATTTTACCCTTGAGTGCCTGACTACAAGGTATCTGCGTAGTCTTATAGTAGAATTTTGGTAAAGAGCTAATAAGGGTAGAGAGTTTTACATTATGAGTTATCATCATCTCCAATATTTTGAGAGTTGCATACATCGAATCTCTATGCGTAGCAAAATCTGTAAATGTAAAGTTTCCCTCTCCTGTTGCTACTAAATCATATTTTCTTAAATCTCTATCTTTAAAGTTTGAATACTGTCCTCTCTCTATCTCTACATTTTCAAACTCTACAAAATCAGATGCCCATGTAGGTAAAAATACTCTCTTTTTAGAACCTATTTTTTTAGCTTCCATATCTAAGAGCATAAGCACAACAAAGAGTGATGCCTGTTTATCAAGCAGATACCCGTTGTCACATACTATATCCAATCTCTGCCCATAAGGGTATAAAATAAATCCGGCATTTAGTTTAAGTGCCTTAACAACCTCGCTCATATCTCTATTTGACTGCTTTATTAGATTTTTAATATTTGCTAAGCGAGAGACATCTTCATGGGCATTAAATGTGATATTATCAATGTCTAAATCATTTAAGATATTTGGAAATATCTCTGATGCTATACCGTGCATCATATCAACTGCAATTCTAAAGTTTGCACTCTTTAACTTATCTATTTTGAGAATATCCTCTATCTCCTGTTTATACTTTTCATACTCCTTCTCATGTGTAGATTCATATATTTCACCTATCTTTGAGTAATCAACACGGCGAAATGACTCTTTAAAAAAGGATTTTTCTATCTTCTTAGCTATATCTGTGCCTATCCGTAGAGCTTCATGATTAAAAAATGTAATAACCGTGCTTGTTGGGTCATCTATCTTTTGATTAAAATATACACCTCCAATATATCTATCATCTATAGCAATATTACAACGCATAATAGCCGATGGAATTGCACTATAATCAACTACATTTATGCCTGAAGAGAGTATCCCCCCAAGAAAAGCCCTCTTTAGCATTCTTGAATTTTTGTGATAATCCCTTGATACCAATATGGTTGAATTGACTGGAAGTTGTGAGCCAAAAGCCTCTGCCAATTTTGTCACCATCTCACAAGATAGCTCAACATTGGACTTTCCAATAACTCTTCCATGCTCAAATATAGAGTTTTTATATCTATTACCCAGAATTAAGTTACTACTTACAATGGAGGCATCTTCTATCTTCTTATCTGCCCAGATGGTTACATCTTTCTCTATATGGACTAAATCTCCAATCTCACAACCCTCTGCTAAGATTATTCCCGCCTTAGCTATAAAATTTTTACCTATTCTATTGTTATTACATATTACACAACCATCAAGTTTAGCACCTTTGCCAATTGATACATCTTCCCATATTACACTATTTCTAATATTACTATCTTTTCCAATGGTAACCCTATCTCCAATAACAACATTATTTAATTTAATACCCTTTTTAAGAGTAACATTTTTTCCTAAGACAACTGTGCCAATAATCTCTATACTACTATCTAAATTATAGACCTCATCACTATATAGAACTCCATCAGGGAAAATCTGCTTTTTACCTCTAATTTTAAAATTTACTCTATTTGATAGAATATCATCATGCACCTCTCTATAACTTTCAGGGTTGCCCACATCTCTCCAATACCCTTCGGCATAACCTGCCATTAAATCTATCCCTCTACTCATTAGAAGAGGAAATAAATCCTTAGCAAAATCGAAGTTCTCTCTCTCTGGAATATAGTTTAAAATTTCAGGCTCTATGATATATATACCGGTATTTATGGTATCACTAAACACCTCTCCCCAACTCGGTTTTTCTAAAAACTTCTCAATCTTTCCATCTTCATTTGCAATTACTACTCCAAACTCCAAAGGGTTGTCCACAGAGGTTAAAGTAATTGTCAATTTGGAATTTTTCGATTTATGATAATCAAATATCTTTTGAAAGTTAAAATCTGTTACTAAATCTCCACTAATGATAATAAAATTATCATCTCCAATATGCTTTTGAGCAAACTTTACAGCACCTGCCGTTCCATAATCATCATCCGGTAAAACATAGGTGATTTTAATCCCAAAATCACTCCCATCTCCAAAATACTCTCTTATAATCTCCGGTTTAAAATAGAGTAATATAATAAACTCTTCAATCCCTAAATCTCGTAGGATCATCATTGTATGTTCCATCATAGGTCTATTTACAACTGGTAACATCGGTTTTGGTCTTGAGTTTGTAAGTGGCTGTATTCTTGTTCCAAATCCACCTGCCATAATAACTGCTTTCATCTTCTTATCCTATTTATATAGTTATATTCTGTTATACTGATTATTAA
>JALWZK010000115.1 GCA_027002665.1 Campylobacteraceae bacterium
GGCAAATGTAGATGAGAGCAATGATATTATCAGCAGGTCTTGGAACAAGAATGAGACCATTAACCAACCATACACCAAAACCACTTTTAGAGGTAGGGGGCAAACCTCTAATAGTATGGCATATAGAGAGGCTAAGAGAGGCAGGATTTAGAGAGATAGTTATAAATGTGGCATATTTAGGATATAAGATAATGGACTATCTTGGAGATGGGAGTAGATATGGAGTTAAGATACTCTATTCAGATGAGCAGAAAGAGGGAGGATTAGAGACAGCAGGTGGGATTATTAAAGCTCTACCACTATTAAGTGATACCTTTTTAGTTGTTAATGGAGATATTTGGACAGATTATCCATTTAATAGTGAGTTTAGATTAAAAGCTAACTCTCTGGCTCATATTATTCTTATAGATAATCCTCCTCACAACTTAAAGGGCGATTTTTTATTTAATGGGAAAAGATATACATTCTCTGGAATTGCTTACTACTCAAAGCAGATGTTTAGTAATTTAGAGTATGGAAAGAGAAGATTGGCACCTCTTCTACTCAGGGCGATAGAAGATAATCGATTGACAATGGAGTATTATGGTGGAGAGTGGTATGATATAGGAACTCCTCAAAGATTAGAGGAGTTGAATAGAATTTTCAGAGACCAGTAACTCTATTCGCTTATTTACAGAAATCCAATAACATTCCACCCTTGACAGACTCATAACTTTCAACTCCAACGAGTCGTTTTACAATCTCTAAACCAAAACAGAGAGCTGTTCCCGGTCCTCTTGAGGTCATTACATTTCCATCTGTTACAACCATCATATCACTTCTATAACCATCTTTTTTAATCTCATTCTCTACACTTGGGTAACATGTATAACTATCTCCTAAGACACCTGCACTATTTAGAGCAAATGGAGCTGCACATATTGCACCTACAACTTTATCTTTTGCTTTAAATTCTCTTAATAGATTTTGAACTCTCTCACTCTCTGCAAGAGCATAGGTTCCACCCCAACCACCGGGTAGCACTATCATATCAAAATCATCTGCTATAATATTTTTTAATGGAACATCTGCTTTAATAGTTATCCCATTTGCACCCAGCACCAACTCATTATCAAGATATGCAACAACAACCTCAATTCCACCTCTTCTCATTACATCAATAAGTGATACCGCTTCAACCTCTTCAAAACCTTCAGCGAGGGGTAATAGCACTTTTGCCATTCTAATTCCTTTTTTATTATTTTTTATGAAATTATAGCAAATTTTAGATGATTCTTGTAACCAAACATGCCTACATCTTAGCCAATTTACGATACTCATCACAACTATTTAATAGATTTTGGTGAGTATCGTTACATACTATCTTCCCATTTTTAAATACCAGAATCCTATCGGCATCCTCTATGGTGCTTAATCTATGGGCGACCGTTACAGTTATTATATTCTCTCTTAAACTATTTAACGCTTTTTGAATTAGAAGTTCACTCTTATTATCGAGGGCAGATGTTGCCTCATCGAGAATTAGTAGAGATGGATTTTTATATAATGCCCGAGCTAATGCAATTCTCTGCCTCTGTCCACCAGATAGATTATTTCCATTTTCACTAAGCACTGTATCTATACCCTTCTCATACTTCTCTATAAACTCCAGAGCATACGCCTTTTTTAGTGCATCTATTACCCTCTCCCTATCCACCTTTTGACCATAAGCTATATTGTTGGCTACTGTATCATTGAATATATAGACCCTTTGGGTAACAAAAGCTATCTCTTTATGGAGTGAAGTGAGAGTTAGCTCCCTTATATCAATCCCGTTTATAGTGATAGTTCCACTATCTGCATCATAGAAACGGACTAATAGATTGACAAAGGAGGTCTTTCCTGCTCCACTATCTCCAACTAAGGCGATACTATCTCCCTTTTTTATATCAATAGATACTCCATCTATGACTCTCTTATCTTCATAGTTTAAATATACATCTTTAAATACAACTCTATCTATTTTACCATTTAATTCTCTATTGCCAGATACCACCGTAGGTTTTATACTCAATAGTTGGTGCATTCTATGGTTTGCAATAACTGCATCTTGAGCCTTATTGTAGAGTTTAGAGACCCTCTTAATGGGATTATATAGCATAAATAGAGCCGCAGAGAATGCGAAAAAGGAGCCTACACTCATTCTATCTTCAATCACCTCCGTTCCACCAATATAGATTACTACTCCAATGGCGACTGAACCCAATATCTCCATAACCGGAGTGGTAAGTGCATTTACTTTAACCTGTTTTATAAGATATTTAAATACACTATAGTTTTCCTCTTCAAATTTTTTACTCTCTATGATTTGAGTAGAGTTTGATTTAATAACCTCAATATTGGAAAATATCTCACCCAGTCGAGATGTCATAATAGATGCACTCTCTTGGGATAGTTTAGAGTATTTTTTCATCTTTTTGGCAAGTCTGCTAAGTGGAAAGAGTGATAGAGGCATAATAATTAAAAAATATAGAGCCAACTTTGGACTCTCATATATCACATAGATAGTAAGTGCCACTATGGTTAAACTCTCTCGAATAAAATTTGGAATTATTGTTGTTACAACATTTTGGATACGAGTTATATCATTTGTTACTCTCGATAGAATCTCTCCAGAGTGCATACTATTGAAAAAGGCTATATCTTGATATATTAGATGATTTACAAGATTATCTCTCAATTTTCTAACCACATCAAGTCCAATATATGACATATAGTAGGTTTGGATATACTGTCCTATTCCCTTAATTGAGAAGATAACTATTAATAGAAAAGGGATAATAGATAGCATAGTGGCATCTTTTGCTACAAATATATTGTCTAAGGTGGGTTTTATAATCTGTGCAGTTCCCGCTGTTCCAATGGCAACAGCTAACATTCCAACTATGGCAAATATAAACTCTCTCTTATAATCTATTAAGTAGGGGATATAGTGTCTAAATAGATTTCTCAACTCTTACCACACTTAACTTGAACTGCTTTAACTTTCTTTGTATCTAATCTAACTCCTGTCAATTCTCTCCCCCAGAGACATCCACTATCCAGACATAAAACCTCACCATTATAGAAGTAGCCCAGAGTTGACCAGTGACCAAATATAATCTTCTGTTTAATAGAACGCCTATTTGGACACTTAAACCAAGGTTTTAACCCCTTATCCATTTTGGAGTTAGTTGGTTTTCCTTTTTGATAAAAGTCTAATTTGCCACTATTATCACAGAATCTCATTCTGGTGAATGAGCTTAATATATATCTCTCTCTATCCAATTCAGATAGGTTTTTATTAAAAAAATTGGGACTTCTCTTAAACATACTACTAAGCCACGATTTTGCATTGGAGGATTGTAACCTCTTCTCAATAGTGGAGGCATATTTAATCGCCATTTTTAAATCAAATTGTGGAGATATACCCGCATGTGACATTATACAGTTCAACTTCTTATCCCATACCACAAATGGCTTGTGCCTCAACCAATTTATCAATTTTTTGGCTTTTTTAGATTTCAATATAGGCTCTATTGTCGGATTTGACCTCTTTATACCATAGTATGAGGCGATAAGTGATATATCGTGATTACCTAAGACTATCTTAGTAGATTTATCTATGGAGTATAGATACTCTAAGACCTCGAGAGATTTATCTCCCCTATTTACCAAATCTCCAACTAACCATAAAGTATCCTCTTTAGGCTTAAACTTTATCTTTTTAAGTAATTTTCTTAGCGAATCATAACACCCCTGAATATCTCCTACTGCCCAAACTGCCACTCTCAATCCTCGCTTAATATTTTTCGATATATCTCAATCTTATCTGAGAGTGACATTTTAGCATAAGCAGTTGAAGGGGAGGGGAGATAGAAAGTTTGAATATCTAAGTAGTCATAGTGTATCTTATAGAGTCTCTCTGCCAATCTTCCTGTAAATGCAATCTTCTCAATAGTTGGATACTCTTCAAGAAGAGAGGGAATATCATTTACCTCAATATCTTCTAAAGAGCTATCTAATGAGTTCTCTCTACTACAACTCCTTACCATATCCCATAGAGCAGTTTTAGAGCGTTTCAGTAGCCAAATCTTCTGGTCGATATTATTTATTGGATAGCCTGTAATAGTTGATAGTATCTTCCAAAACTGATTTCGCTTATGGGCATAGTAGAAACCATTTTTAAATGAGTCGATAGATGGGAATGAGCCTAAGATTAAAATTTTACTATCATTAAAAACTATTGGTTTAAATGGGTGGTTTAACATTTATTAATCCTTAAACTGTATTGGTCCATCTTTACTCCCACTTAAAAACTGTTGAACATATGGGTTTGAGCTATTTTTAAATGCGAGATTGTCTGCCCACTCAATAATCTCTCCCTCAAATAGAAAGGCTAAGAAGTCTGCACACTTAAAACTCTCTTTCATATCATGAGTAATTAAGACAGAAGTTACACCTAACTCTATCTGGAGTTTTATTATTAGTTGTGTAATAAGGTCACTTGTAATTGGGTCTAATCCACTTGTTGGCTCATCATAGAGTATTATCTTAGGTTGCATAATAATCGCTCTTGCAAGTCCTGCTCTCTTTCTCATACCTCCACTTAACTCATTTGGAAATAGTTTTGCTACCCTCTTAGCATCAAGTCCTGTCATAGTAAGCATCTCCATAACCCGCTTCTCAACCTCCTTGTTGGAGAGTTTAAAGTGTTCTCGCAGGGGAAAGGCTACATTATCAAATATATTCATACTATCAAACATAGCTCCATCTTGAAATAGAAAACCTATATTTTTTCTGACCTCTCTAAGTTCATTCTCACTACATGTAGCCACATTTATTCCATTGACAAATATATCCCCTCTTGTCGGTTTCATAAGTCCAACTATATGTTTAATAATTGTGGACTTTCCACTACCAGAGAGTCCCAAGATTACTGTGGTTGAGCCTTTTGGAAAGATGAGGTTTACATCTTTTAAAACCTCTTTAGTTCCAAAGATTTTTTGTAATCCCTCTATTTTTATTAGAGGGTTTTCTAAATCAAATTTTCGATTTAACATCTATGGTGTTGCCTTTTAATTTTAATTATATTGAGCCTTGCTCTATCATAGAATCGGCAACCCGTTTAAATCCAGCAATATTTGCTCCTACCATTAAATCGCCTTTACAATCAAACTCAATAGATGTATCATATACTATATCAAAGATATTACGCATAATCTGATGAAGTTTTATATCAACCTCTGCAAATGTCCATCTCTGCATACTCGCATTTTGACTCATCTCCAATTGAGAAGTGGCAACCCCTCCCGCATTGGCAGCTTTACCCGGACTAAATAGAATACCCTTCTCTTTAATAAAATCTATTGCATCAGGTGTGGTTGGCATATTTGCCCCCTCATTAATAAGCTTACACCCATTTTTATATAGTGCTTTAACATCGGTTAAGGTTAGCTCATTTTGAGTAGCACTTGGAAATGCAATATCGCACGGAATATGCCACACTGCATGTCCCCCTTTTGGATATTTATTAACAGGTATATAGATGGCATCATGATGAATCTCTGCATAAACCTCTAAGCTTTGACGAGTAATCTCTTTAATTGCTTTTAGAGTAGTTAAATCTATCCCTTTTTTATGATATATAGTGCCTCTACTATCTGAACATGCTACAGGTTTGGCACCGAAATAGTATAATTTCTCTATTGTATATATTGCCACATTTCCAGAACCCGAAACTGTGCATATCTTATTTTGTAAACTATCATCATTTGCATTTAGATAATTTTCTGCAAAATAGACAGAGCCGTAACCAGTAGCCTCTTTTCTTGCCTTAGAGCCACCCCAATTAACACCTTTGCCTGTCAATACTCCATCAAACTTATTTGTAATTTTTCGATACTGTCCATAGAGATATCCAATCTCTTTTGAACCAACTCCAATATCTCCAGCTGGAATATCCGTATCTTTACCAATATGTCTATATAACTCCAACATAAAAGCTTGACAAAATTTCATAATCTCATTTTCACTTTTACCCTTAGGGTCAAAATTACTTCCACCCTTTCCGCCGCCAATACCTAAGTCGGTTAAAGCATTTTTAAAAATCTGTTCAAATCCTAAAAATTTAACAATTCCAAGATTTACGCTGGGGTGAAATCTAAGCCCACCCTTATATGGTCCAAGTGTCGAGTTAAACTGCACTCTATAACCCAGATTTGTCTCTATCTTTCCCTTATCATTTAACCAATTAACCTTAAATATTACTGTTCTCTCAGGAACAACTATCCTCTGGAGTATATTATATTCTAAATATCGCGAATCTTCATTTAGTAGAGGTAGTAGTGAAAATAACACCTCATTTACTGCCTGATAGAACTCATTTTGACCCGGACTACACTTCTTAATATGTTCCAATACCTTTTCTACTTGTTGTGAAGGTTTCAAAGTTTATTCCTTAAATTAAAATAAACCAAATTATACCATATATTATAGCATCTGTTGTCGCTCCATCTCATAGGCATTTATCTGCATTCTGACCTCATTTATCTGTTCAGGTGTCACATTATCCTCAGCAGACCATACAATATCTATATCTCCCCCATACTCTGCACCAATCTCCTCGATTTTAACTGCATACTCATTAATATCCATACATATCTCTATATGACCATCTCTCGTTGTATCGTTCAATTCGATATACCATATCCCTAATGGATTTGTTTTAATAGTCGAATTTATAATAACTGACATATCTATTCCTATTTTTATTAAATTATAATAAAATCGAATATATCTATCATTGATATGTATCAATATGG
>JALWZK010000116.1 GCA_027002665.1 Campylobacteraceae bacterium
CTATTTATCTCCTCTAAGAATATACTTCTATACCATCTAACACTTGAGCCTATTCCACTAAATACTCCGATTATAATTGGAAGAATTACAAATTTAATAGCTCCAAATCCGTTTTGATACCCCGATATTGGAACCAGATGCCACATTTTTGAAAATAGAACCTGACCTACAATAATATAAAATAGTCCAGATATAGACATAATAATAACAGCTATAATCATCATAGTAGTATCTAAAATAGTTCCTCTAAATAGGATAATTAAGAGTGATAGAGAGATATTTGTAATTAGACCAATAATAAAAGTTGGTAGTGCAATAGATAGACTTGGATAGATTCTATCTTGAATATCCTTTTTTATATCTCTATTATTATCTGAGTATCCAAAATTAAAACTAAATAGTTTCAGAGACTCCTGCACAAAAAGTGTATCTGTTATTTTTGAGAAGCCTTGAGCTTTATCATTTAGAAATAGAGGCTTATTATACCCTTTTTTCTCTTTCCACGCCTCTATCATCTCCGGAGTTATCTGTTTTGCTCCAAGTTGAGCCCGTGCCATATCATCCGGACTATTTACCATAAAAAATAGCATAAATGTAATTAAATTTACACCAATTAGTATTGGAATTGCATATAATACCCTCTTTATTATATATGATAACATCTATATAGTTGGAACATTCCCGGAATCACTCGCATACTCATATACAAAATCATATATATCACGAAGCTCTTTTTCATCTACACCATGTCCATGACATATCTTTTTTATCTCATCATTCAATTTTCCAGCATCATATAGCTCTTCCCACTGGTCTTGAGAGTGTTTTCCTGCAAAGCTACTACCTGAAATTCCACATTTAGCTTTTAACTGTTTTATATATATCTTCTGCCCTTTTGCTACATCTGAGAAGAGTTGAGTAGAGACTATCGCAATACCAAATAGTATAAATATAACTATTTTAAGTAAATCTTTCACTCTGTTATCCTTTTTATTATCATTTAACAATTATAAATTTTAATTGTGTATTCATTGTGAAGATATTTTAAAGTGATGCTCCAGCTATTAATTTTCTATTACCTATAATATTTATCTCATAGGGGTCAGTAAAGAGTCTCCGCTTATATGCTTCAACCGCATATCTTCCAATCATTCCAGCATTATCTGAACAGAACTCAAGTGGAACTGTATGTAGAGTCTTATTGAACTCTCTACATAACTCTCTATATGCCCTTTGAATATATAGATTTGCACCGGCTCCACCAACAATAGCAAAATCTTTTATATTTGACTCTTTAAAAATCTTTTTACTCTTTTGAATTAGATGAAGTGTAACAGATTTTTGAAAAGATGCTGATATATCAGCTTTATCCCTCTTACTCATTTTGGAAGCTCCACCAAGCTCCTCTATCTTCAATCTTACAGCATTTTTTAAGCCAGATAGAGAGAATGCTATCTTTTTAGACTCCCTTAGAGGTATAGGAAAGTTAAATCTATTTTCATCTCCATCTTTTGCTAACTTCTCAATAATGGGACCACCGGGATAACTCAACCCCATCATCTTAGCAACCTTATCGAAACTCTCTCCTACACTATCATCTAAGCTTGTGGCTACAATTTTCATATTGTAAAAACTATTAACCTCAACTATCTGAGTATGTCCACCAGAGATTAAAAGAACCAATATGGGCATTATCTCATCTCTCTCTATAAATAGTGAATATATGTGTCCTTTCAGGTGATTAACTGCAATTAGAGGAATATCTAAAACAACTGAAATGGTCTTTGCCATTGCAATTCCCTCTAAGAGAGTTACTCCAAGTCCGGGTTGATTTGTAACGGCTACCGCTTTTAGATTTTTTAAATATGGTTTTGTATCTTCCAATATATTTGGTAAATCTATGGCGTGTAGTCTTGAGGCGAGTTCGGGAACAACACCCCCGTAGGAGGAGTGTTTAAGC
>JALWZK010000117.1 GCA_027002665.1 Campylobacteraceae bacterium
ACAATATAGTTTGTCTTTATTTAACGAAAATATTTTTTAAGGGAAATATATAAATGAGAAAAATCAAGAAAATTTCTCTTGCACTATCCATTATACCTATTATTCAGACAGGTTGTGTGCAGGAGAACAGCTCCAAGATTACTCCACCAAAACAGACAGATAGGAATATAACTCTTAACTTAGATAACAATAGTAGTGATAGGAATTTAAGTAAAATTGTTGAAGCTTATAATGTTATCTCCAATAGCTCCAACTCCACAGTTATTACTCCATACTATAAAGTTGAAGAGGAGGAAGAGAATAATATTACTTCTCAAAATGATGATAGTAGTGAGTTAGTGACTATTATCAATTATCAAGATAGTGATGTTGAAGATAATAGCAATCAAAACTTAATAGCAGAAAATGATTGGATTAATTTAACTAAAGAAGAGGAGATTATAGAGACTGCAAAAACTTTTCTTGGAACAAAATATGTATGGGCAGCAAATGGGCCAAACGCTTTTGACTGTTCCGGTTTTACAAAATATGTATTTAAAGAGAATGGTATAACACTACCAAGATATTCCGGTCACCAAGCTAAGGTTGGAATTAAAGTATCTTTCGATGAGTTAGAGAAGGGGGATTTAGTATTTTTCGACACAGAGCATAAATTTAGAGGAAAAGTAAACCATGTAGGTATATATATTGGAGACCATAAATTTATACATGCCTCTTCAGCAAAGAAAAAGGTAATAATTACATCTTTCGATGAGAAACCATTTTATAAACAGAGATTTTTAAAAGGGGCAAGGGTAATTAATTCAAATACTTATGCGTCAATCTAAATAAAATATTTTATTTAGATATAATATAATCTATATATTATTTTAATATATAGAGGATAGTTATGTATTTTAAATTAAGTTTATCAATTACTTTACTACTAATTTTATCCGCTTGTGATAGTGAATCTCCCAAATTGGAGAAAAATATCACAACTGTTACAGAAATGTCTCCAACTCCAACCACTTCTGATATTGTAGAGGAAAATAGTCCCAATAGTAATTTAACTCAAACTCAACAAGATGTTATAAAGGTGCATAATGAGAAGAGAAGTCTATATTTTAATGACTCTCCATTAAGATATAGTTTAGAGTTAGAGGAGGATGCACATAGATATGCAGATATTTTAGCTTCAACTGGAGAGTTCAGACATGACCCAACCAATCACCAAAAGAATTATGGAGAAAATCTATACGCCTCCAGTAAGAACAGACCATTGACTATATATGATGCTATGAGTCACTGGTTTGACGACGAGGAGCCACACTATCACTATGAAGATGGGAGTTGCGATATAGGGTATCAGTGTGGACACTATACACAGGTTATTTGGCAGAGGACAAGGGAGGTTGGTTGTGCTACTGCCCAGTATCAGACAGGTAGATTTAAAAATGGATATATATATGTCTGTAAATACTATAAGGCAGGAAATATAATTTTTAATGGAAAAAAATTAAAACCATACTGCTCCAATTACGATATGAGTGATATATACTTAAAAGATGTTCCAACCTCTCTATCTCTTGCAGGTAAAAAGTTTGATATAGAACTTATATCGGAAGATAGAGTTAATTGTATTAGAGATGATAACTATAACTCATATATTAAATTTAATTCTAACTTAACAAAAGCATATATTCCCGATTTTCAGATTTTTAATAATGGAGAGTATCAAAATAGTCTGGAGTTTGACAATATATCTATTGATGGCAATAAGATTAAGCTCTCAGGGGTAAACAGAAATATAGCCGATAGTAGGTATAAAAATAAGAATATCTATATGAATATAGAGATATTGGGCGAGGATAGTGACTACTACTCTGCAGATATTGAGTGGAACGGTTTGGATAGTGACTTAAAAGAGTATTCACGGAGTATGAAGGCGAAATTATATAAATAAACATATAATA
>JALWZK010000118.1 GCA_027002665.1 Campylobacteraceae bacterium
GTATAAAACAGGATATAGAAACATAGAAATAGTTCCAAATAGAACAACCATAGATACAGCAATAGCAGTCTTATGTCCTTCTGCTTTAAGTACAGGCTCTGTAGCTAAAACTGCAGCAGCCCCACATACAGATGCACCTGAAGCAGTTAACATTGATGTATCTTTCTCCATACCAAAGATTTTAGTTCCAAGCCAAGTTCCAAATATAAATGTAGTTGATAACATTATTAGGGATACTAAAAATCCCTCTAATCCAACATCCATTATCTGTTGAAATGTAATTCTAAATCCATAGATTACAATAGCAAAACGGAGGATTTTTTTTCCTGAAAAAGTAATACCTGTATCCCACGCATCAGGAATATGATTATGCAGTGTATTTGCATAAAAAATCCCCATAACAATACCAATAACAAGTGGAGATAATCCCAAAGCATGAATTGGAGCTAATCCTGCAATATATGTAGCTGCTGCTGCAAATATTGCAACAAACAAGATACCACTTATAGTTCCTGAACGATTTTCTGGTGAAAATGCCATAAAGTTCCCTTTATATTAAAATATTTGCTAAAATTATATTATCTTTACAGTTAAAAAGAAGAGATAAGTTAATTTTATTAATAATTTTTTTTTAATATGTTTCATTTATTAAAGGGGTAAAAATGTCTTTTAAGTATGCTGTTGCTTTAACAGGTGGAATTGCTACAGGCAAAAGTACAGTGGCTAATATATTTAGAGATTTTGAATTTAATATTATAGATGCAGATAAGATAGCTCATATAATATTAGATAAGAACTATTTAGAGGTGGCTAAATTATTTGGAGATAGATATATTATAGATAATAGAGTAGATAGAAAACCATTAGGTAGTTTAATATTTTCAGATAAAGAAGCTAAAAAGGCTCTTGAGGAGCTACTACACCCTCAAATATATCGAGAGATTAAGAGATTATCAATAGAGCAAGATAATCTAAAGAGACCATATTTAGTCGATATTCCTCTATTTTTTGAGACAAATCGTTACCCTATAAAAAGAGTTATAGTTGTATATACACCAAAAGAGATACAGTTAAAACGATTAATAAAAAGAGATAATATATCATTAAAAGATGCTAAAAAGAGGCTTAAGGCACAGCTAGATATAGAAGATAAAAGGTTAAAAGCCTCATATTTAATAGATAATAGTAACAATTTAAAATCTCTTCAGCATGAGTGTGATAAAGTTAAGGAACAGATTTTATTAGATTTTAAAAGGGGGCAATAGTTATGTTTAGATGGGTAATCTTTTTAGCACTTTTTTCTTTAATATGGGCTACCGAGTCATATACTATGGCAGATAAGATTATTATTAAGAAATCAACAAGAATGTTATATCTATCTGCAAATGGACAGATATTTGCTAAGTATCATATCTCTTTAGGAGCTAACCCAAAAGGTGCTAAAGAGAGAGAGGGAGATATGAAAACTCCAGAGGGGGCTTATATTTTAGATTGGAGAAAAAGGAGTAAGCTATACAATATGTCTCTCCATATCTCATATCCAAATAAAAAAGATAGAGCTAGAGCAAAAGAGTTAAATGTTAGTGCTGGAGGTATGATAATGATACATGGAACTCCATCTAACTGGTCACTATCTCCTATTGGAGATTGGCTTCCTATGCTTTTAGATTGGACAGAGGGGTGTATTGCTCTTAGTAATGATGATATGGAAGAGGTTTGGAACCAGACACGAGATAAGATACCTGTATATATAATACCTTAATATAATTTTAATTATTTATGTTAAAATGTTATATGAAGCAGAATAATAATAAATCAGATAAAAAAAGTATTGTAAATAGTTTAGTTTGTGCATCATTAGATGGATTGAGTGCAAAACCTATTGAGGTTGAAGCCACATTTACAAAAGGATTACCAAATTTTTTAATAGTAGGACTGGTAAGT
>JALWZK010000119.1 GCA_027002665.1 Campylobacteraceae bacterium
CTTAGCCTTTGAGTGAAGAGTTGGAAGTGATACAAATGGAAATAGAATAAAGTGTATATATCTATTTTTACACTTGATAGATATATATTGGTCTAAAATCTCAAATAGCTCATTTTGATATAGAAAATCTTTAATCTCCTTATCTAAATACCTGTTTTTCGTATATATTGCATATATTCTACTATCAATATTATATCCATTTAAAATATTTGTAAGTCTCTCTACCTCTATTTTAAAATTAATAATATCTTGTCTCTGATTTCTATCTTTTATTGGGGGAAGTTTTTTTCTCTTTTGAATTTTAATTAGAGATGCCCTCTTCTTATACTCTGTCCATATATAATTAAATGCTACGCTAATCTTTAATATGGTATCTTTATTATAAAATAGAAAAGGTATATCTTGAATAATTAGAATAGCTACGACACTATCTCGCTTATCTAAGAATGGAATGGCATATAGATAATCTGTCTGTTCCCTATCTTCTAAATCGTCTAAATAGATTGCTCTCTTCTGTAGAATTGCCTCCGATATGAGTTTATCACTCATAGTTGGCTCCTTCTCTATATTTCCAATAGATGCAAATTTCTCTCTTATAACACCTCTTCTAACTCTATATATCATAGCAGAGTGAACTCCAAAAAACTTCTTTAAGATTTTTAGAGTATTATCTGCACTCTCCTTAGGTGTAGAGTGTTGGTTACTTTCTAAGATTTCAGAGATAACAAATCTAATAGATGCAGGTTGGATAATATAGATAGACTCCAACTTATCGTGTGAGATTTTTAGTGTAAAAAAGGCATTTGTTAGCTCTTTCAATCTAAGTTGTAAATATTGAGTCTTTATCTTATACTTATCTATCTCACTATGTAGATTTGAAAAGAATAGTCCAAATAGAAATACAAAAAATAGATTCTCCAATAGTGTAAAGGTAAATTGTGGGTCATCTATATAGAATAGAGATGAGATTATTGTAAATCCAACCCACATAACTATTCCCATACTCAACCCATAGAATAGGGTAACTATTGCCAACCATAAGATTGAGAAGCTAAAATCGTAATGGATTAAAAGGGGGTCTTTTGTATCTATAAAATATCCAATGGAGCTAATTATAGCTGTAATTGCTATAACTTCAAACCCTTGAATTAGAGGTGATTTCTTCTCTAAGGTCATTTTATTAAGCTATTTGCTATCTCTTGAGCTATAACACCGATAGATTTGTGTCCCCAACCACTCTTAGCTCCAACCCCACTAAATGTTACAGTTCCGTCTTTTAAATCTATTACCTTAATACTATAACTTACTACCGGTTCACCATCAATACCCGTCTTATATCTCCACTCTTGGACAGAACCCAATATTATATAGTCTGCTCCAAGCTCTTTAGCCCGATTAATTTTATCTCTAATAAAACTCTCTTTACTCTTTACATTCTCAATCTCCTCCTCTCCACCAATTAGAGAGATGGTTTTAATCCCTCTATTTGATAAGACCCCATCAATAATAGTAGAGGCTCTAAATCCTGCCATAGGTGTCTCTGTATAGTTCCAGAATGTGCTAATGGCATATATCTTATTTTTGGATAGAGCTACTCCACCTCTACTAATAGTGGAGGAACAGCTTGTAAATAGAAATATAAAGAAAAATATTAATTTTTTATATTTTATTATCAAAATAAGCTCCAGATAAATATTCTCAGGCTTATTATATAAAACTAATCTTAATTTTTTTAAAAATTCTATAACTTTTTAAGTTATCTAAAATTATAGTATCTTGCAGGATATTTTCCCTTCAATAACACCTCATTTGTATAGAAGGTAAATATCGGTTCACTCCCCTCTTCTATAGATATTGGAATATCCTTATCTTCAGTAATATTAATTTTCTTAGTTATCTTCTTTAAAAGCTCTCTACTAATATCATCTTTTATGTTGAACTCATCTCTAACCAACTCATAGGCATCTTTTTCACTCTTATCATATCTATATACCTTATCAGTTAAGAATAGAGAGTTATCCAACTCACTATTCCCCCTCTGTTGTATATATATTGCCATCTCTCTATTTCTATCTTGTAACTTCATAGCACCCATTACAATAATAGATACTATAATTACAGACATAATAATTTCGATTAGTGTAAATGCTCTTCTCATCAGTAGTAGTTCCCACTATCTCTTAAATTAATATCCTCTTTTAGCCATAACTCCTTAGCCTTATCCAAATCTTCCAATTTCATAGGTTTTCCGAAATAGCTGGGGAGATAATAGACTCCACTATCGTTCGATATAATTAACTCCGTAGAGCTTCCATTTTTATATAGAGTAAATCTAAAACATATCCTATTATCCTTTACTCTACCAAAATTTTCTATTTTTACCAATTGATTATTTTTATCCATTTTATAGACCTCAAGATTACTCCCGAGATTGATATTTCCCTTAAAGGGTAAAATATTACCACCCCGTGCAATGTAACAATCTCTACAGTTTTGAATACAGAAAAATTCCATATCCTCATTAGAGGGAAACTCCGTTTTAATTACAGATTTGAGATTTAATGGAGTTATAGTATCCGGTTTTTTAGTCTGCTGAACAGCCTCTGAAAAGACTAAGAAGCTCATTAGAGATATGAGCATAACAACAATAATAAGTTCAATTAGTGTAAAGGCTTGTCTCAATCTAATTATTTATCACTACACTTTGGAAACTCAATATCGGCATCTTCGCCCGTTCCACCCTCGGCTCTATCTGGTCCTAAGCTTATGATTTTAAAATCTTTACCCTCTCTGGTATATATAAAATATTTACCCCATGGGTCCTTTGGCATCTTCTCAAGATATGGAGAACCTGAATAGTTTGGATACTTCTCTGGATTTGGATTTTTTATAAGAGCCTCTATCCCCTCATCTGTATCTGGATACTGTCCATTATCCAACTTAAACATCTTCAATGCCTCTTTAATACTTCCCATCTGTGTACAAGCTAACTTTATCTGTGCCTGTGTCCCCTGTCCAATAACCTTTGGTGCAACAAGTCCGACCAGTAGCCCCAATATTAAAATAACGACCAAAAGTTCAATTAGAGAGAAACCACTTCTCCCTCCAATCAACTCTTTTTTTACGCTTACATTGTAAACTTTACCCATATTTAAAATTCCTTAGTTAATTTTGGTTATAATAATGGTGATTTTACTTGAATTGAGCTTTATAATGGATAAAACAAAAAGAGGTATTGCCCTTTTTATTACACTTTTGATAATTGCATCTATCCTATCTATAGTTGCTGTATCATTTTCATATCTTGAGAAGGTGCAGAGAGACGCTTCAAAGGTATCTGCAATTATACAAGGAGATATTTTATATAAAGATACAACAGAGATTTTAAGGAGAATCTTTCCAAAAGGGAAAGCAGATGGTAAAAAATTAAATATGTTATATACTCTGCCTCTTATGATTAGTGAGCCAAAGAGTGGACTCAATATAAATCTAAAGTGTGAACCCCTATTGAGAGCAGTTCCTATCAAATGGTTAGATGAGAATTTTACAAAGCAGATACCACAAAGATTTGAGTTGGCAAAGAAGGTTCTCTCATCTATTCTTGAGAAGTTTGATATAAAGGAGCCAAATAGATTAGAAGAGCTTATCCTATCCAATATAACAGATATAGAATTAGAAGATAGAGAGTATAGTTATAGATTAGATAGGGCTAAGGGGATTGTATCTAAGGAGCAGTTTTATAAAATTTTATTGGAGTATAGATTACAATATGATGATGATACTGTATTTAAAATAGCATGGGACAGATATTTTGTATTTGTAGATGTTACAGAGAAGGCTCTCATAGATGGAGCCTATGTCACTCCAGAGGTAATATCCATAGCATTCGATATTCCATTGGAGAGTGTAAAAGATGATTGGGTAGAGCGAAGTAGTAATATTGATGAGGAGAAGATAACATTGAAAAAGTTTTTAACGGAGAATGATATGGCAGAGAATTTCGATAAAAAACTATTTTCAGATAGTGGATTAAATGCTATGCACTGTGAAGAGAGATTTGCATATAGGGAGAACTTTTACAGTTTTAGTTTTGATTATTCAAATGAGAGGAGTCTAAATTTTGAATTTAATGGGGAAATCTAATAGGAGACTATTAATATATAGAGATATGCCCAATATAGATATTAATGGACATATAGATATTATACTCTCACCACAATTTTATACTTTCTTGAGAGAGGAGTTAGGTATAAAATTTACCTATCAAGCAAAACAGATAGCACCCTCTCTATTTGATGACTACTTGGAAGATACTCAAGATTATCAATTTTTTGTATATAGAGATGGAGAATATTGGAACTTCTTTGCATATAATATAGATGAAATTAGCAAATTCTTAGAAGAGAGAGGGCTTAAGAGTTATCAGATTGATAAGATATTCTTTGCTCAAGAGCTGGTCGAATATCTGAATAGTGGTGCAGTAGAACTTGGGGATAATCTCTGTTTAAATAGTATTGATAATATAGTTACGGTTGTCCCTAAGAGATTAATGGGAGATGATTATGAGTATAATAAGTTAAAAGAGATACCTCTCAAAAAGGGTATATCTATTAGTAGCTCTTTTGGCTCTCTAATACCATTTAAATATACTCTAATATTGACAACTCTGCTATTTATATTGGGTGGTATATTTGTGGCAGAGGCAAATAGAGTTAAAAACTCCATTAGAGATGATGAGGAAAAATTGGATTTACTGTTACAGAGAGATACAAAATTAAGCTCAAAGAGGATTAGAGAGAGTATTCTATCTCAATATGAGCCTATAGATAAGATAGAGAGATTAAAAAGGGATACCTTAGTAGATATATCTAAGTTACTCTCTATTACCGTTAGATTAAAGGAGCTTAAACTCAATGATAGAAAAATATCAGCTATAATTGAGACAGATAATATTAATCAGACACTTAAAAAGGCTTTAGAGAGAAAACTGAGTGCCAAAAAGTTAAATGGAAATAAGATTAGAGTGGAGAAATCTCTATGAATTTAATGATATTGAAAAGATTTAGAAATGAACTTATTATAATAGGTGCCACTCTATTTGCCATATCAACTTTTCTATATAAACACTCTATCGATAAAACCATAGAGCAGAAGAGAGAGGATATTAAATCCTCAATAAGCCAAATTAATAGAGTTTTAGAGCTTAAAAAGGTCTGGAAAAGTAAAAATATATTAAAAAAGGTTAAAATATTGCGAACTATAGTCTCTAAATCTAAAATAGGCTCATTTAAGAAGAGGGGTCAGAAGATTATTGTTAAGTATAGAAAAGTTAATACAACAGAGTTAAATAGTATTATAAAAGTTGTTATGAATAACCCCTTTCAGATTGTAAAATTGGATATAAAAGAGGTGGGAAAAGAGAGATATAATATGGAGTTAATATGCAGATGGTAAAAAAGATAATAGGTGCTATTGTTGGCTCTTTTATAATACTTCTTATTATTATAACTCTTGCTCCGAAAGATGAACTCTATTATAAATTGGAGAGAGAGTTGGAGAAAAAGGGAGTTGTAATTGGGAATGAGAAATTTACAACTAATCTCTTAGGGGTGAAGATAGAAGATGCCAATATCTATCTAAAAGGTATCAATGTAGCACATATAAAATCTATTAATTTAGATATATTTCTAATATATGATAGATTAACTATAGATGGTGTAACGACAGATAAATCCATACACAATTTTGTGCCAAAATCTATAGACCATGCAGAAGCTATCTTTAGTATATTAAAACCGTATAAGATATCGATAGATGCCAATGGCTCTTTTGGAGAGATAGTAGGTGGGTTATATTTCAATATGAATAAGCTATTTATCAGAGTTCCGAAACCTAAAGATATTAGTGCCTTTAGAGGTTTCTTAAAAAGAGATGCAAAAGGGTTATATTATGAAAAATTTTTTAAGTAATAGTCTTCTCAAAACTCTACTATATATCTTCTCTATTATAGTTATTGTAAAGTTGATATGGACTATTATAGCTTTTCTATTTTTACCAACTACAGGAGTAGAACATATTGAAGAGGCGAAGTTAAAACCTCTCTATTACCGTATAAAATTGGCAAGAAAGTTACCCCATAGAGAGCCTCCAAAAGTTGTCAAGAGAGTAGTTAAAAAAGCTCCTCCTGTGGTTAGTATGCGAGGAATAAAACTCTTAGCTATATATAACTCTAAAGATGTATTGGTTGTCACTGTCTCCAAAAATGGGAAGAGTAAAGTTCTATCTAAGGGAGAGGATATTGATGGATTTAAATTGGTATCGGCTGGAATGGACTATGCCATATTTAAAAAGAATAATAGAGAGTTTAAGCTCTCCTTAGAGGGAAGTAAGATAAAGAATCCAAGTTCCATTCAGATTGTTAAAGAGAAGAGGAGTCCAAATCATAAAAGGGATAGAACTAAAAAGATAGTTAAAAAAGATAGTGGAGAGAGAGTTATTCCAAAAAAGTTATTGACCTCTTATACTAAAGATATAGATAAAATCTGGAGAGATATTGGGATTGGAGAGCATAAGAAGAATGGTGTCTTAGATGGATTTATTGTCAATTTTGTAAGAAAAGGTAGCGATTTTGAAAAGTTGGGTCTAAAGAGGGGTGATATTTTAAAATCAATAAATGGGGAAGAGTTAAACAGTTATAATTCGGCTTTCTCTTTTTATAAAGAGATAGGAGATATAGATAATTTAACATTAGGTATAATAAGAAATAATCA
>JALWZK010000120.1 GCA_027002665.1 Campylobacteraceae bacterium
CCAATAAATAGTAGAACAAAAACACTCACTTTAATATTGAGCTTCTCTCTTAATCTATCTTTCTCCTCTTTGGTATATATATCTCTAAAAAACTCTGTATTAACTCCATTTATAGAGCCATTTCCAATAACCTTAACCTCTCTTTTAGTTAAGTTATTGTAGATAAATTCCCTTAATCCATAACTATTACAGAATAGATTTGTAGTGAAAGAGTATGTCAATCTCTCAATATATTCTAATAAAATTTTTTTTTTATTTGAGGCTTCCATTAGAGGCATACCTACAATATTATGAACTCGTTTTGGAACTCTTGCGAAAAAAGATGCCATCATTCCAAGAAGTCCAGCTTTGGGGGTAAATGAGTAAACAATATCGGGTTTACTCTTTAAAAGATATAGATATATTTGAATTAGAGATTTTAAATCCTGAATTGGGGTAATCTTTCTACTCATATCGATAGAGATAACTTCTACCCCTTCAAACTCCTCTATATCCCTATTCATAGGACTATTCGAGGTTATAAGAGTTACATTAAAGAATTGAGATAGATATTTGGGTTGTCCCTTAATTAGTGTAGCAAGACTCAAAGGGACAGTTGTAATTATAATAAGTTTTTTCAAATTTTAAACCTTAAGTTTAAATACCTTTGCAAAAGGTGTAAGTATGGTCGGTTCAAAGAGTTTAGGGTCATAGTTCTCTAAAACAAATAGTTGAATATATGTAGAGTGGAACAGTCTTCTATCTAAAATAAGAAACTGATTATAGCTCTTCATATATATTACATATATTCCAGAACCAATATGTAGATGTTTAGTTCTTGTATGTAATTTTCCTCTATTGTCATACTCTGTTACAATAAACTGCTCTATTGGTAATATACTATTTCCTCGTCTAATATTGCTTCCGGTAATCTGAATACCGTTACTAAGATAAAAACTTCTGCTATCCCTTTTAATTAGACCTGCTCTAATAAATAGTGGGCTTGAATAGTTCTTTCCTGTCTCTGGATTTAGATTTGAGAATAGGTCAATAGTAGGTAGAATATTCATCATTTTAAATGGGAGATAGAAATATACATCTCTCGTCTTCTGAGGCAGTTTTATATCTCCATTTAGAGATGCTATAAACTCATTTACGCTTTTTTTGCCATACTCTCTCATTCCCTGCTCTAAGAGTGTGCCTGTAAAGTTTTTATCTCTTAAACTTCTCTCCTTATACTCTGCATATAATCTTGCAATATTTGCCGATGCCTTCTGATTGTGTAGCAGAGCAAAACTGACCGGATAGTTTACACTTCCACTATGTCTTGCACCATCGATAAAGGTCTTTACATCTGCATAGTATCTAATTGGATAACCGTAATCCCACCAAGCCAGAACGAAATCCTCTCGTGATGCAATATGCTTTAATTTATCCAGCACAGCTACCGTCTGTTTTGTAAATACGGTTGGAACTCTATATTTTTCTATATGTATAATATTTGGTGTAATAATAGCAGTTGTGGCTATGGCTATAAATGCCCATTTTGCTTTTTTCTCCTTAAAATAGTTAGATATATAGACAATTAAATATCCTATACTGAGAGCTAAGATTGGAACTGCATATACTGTAAATCTAAGTCCCCCCCATAGAGCAATAAATCCAAGTCCGACAAGGGGAAGAGATAGTAAAAATATACGATTTTTAAATATTAGAAGTAGATAACCTATAATTGAGAGTATAAATGTAATAGGGTGTCCACTGATACGGTTAGCAAATAGCTCAAAAGGTATAGCACCCGCCTCTCTCACCGTCTTTACAACCGAGAAGTAGTGTAACCCCTCATTAGCTATAGTATCCGAACTATTTCTAAAGAGATAACCATTAATTCGAGATATAATTGGGTCTAATCCACCTGTTGCAAATATAATTAAGATAGATAGGGCTAATATTGAAAATATTACTCTCCTATCTAAATCAGATTTAGTATGGAAAAATCCAAAGAGAGCCAATATAAGTGGAACTTTTATATATAAATCTATTTGAGATAGGGAGATTAACATAAAGATTAGCACTTTATAGTTAAACATATCTTCTCTATCAAAAATTAGTGTATATAGGAGTAAAATTCCTGCCATGGATAGATTTAATGAATAGCTTTGAAAATACCACCAGTTGGATAGAACCATAAAGAAGGCTACAAGCAGAATATATCTATTTCTCTTCTTTAAGATGGCATATATAGTTGCCCATAGAGTAAAGGTTGGAAGCACAATGTTTAGCATATCTGTATCGTAGTAGCCTGTCATTGTTCTATTGTAGTAACTCCAGGCAATACCTCCAAGTAGAGCACCAATAAACCCTGCATACTCCATATTTAAGACTCTTGCTATTAACATTATTGGAATAACAAGGAGTGAGCCGAAAAATGTCGGCATCCATAGGATAATGGTTTCAAATGAGAATGGTAAAATCTTTACTAAGAGCGCTGTTACGATAGATAGGGGACTATCTACAAATGAACCATCACCCTTTTGGTGACCACCTGCCAATATATCCCTTGCACCCTCTGCATAACCATATCCATCATTGGTGTTAATCATTAGTTGATTATTCCATTTAAAGGCATCAATATCGTGAAATTGATATACCCATATAGTTCTAACTAAGATACTAAAGAGGTAAGCGACTGCTATCAATATAATAAAATTTTTTGTAGATAGTTTGAGATTTTGCATAATTATCCTATTTATTTTTAATAAATGGTATTATATCACTTAATTTTTAAGCTATAGTAAGATATTATTTCAATCTCTAATGCTTGATTAACTCAGTGGTAGAGTATCACCTCGACAAGGTGAGAGTCACTGGTTCGAATCCAGTATCAAGCACCATTAATGTTTAGCCTTTTTCTATTTCACCCGGATAGGTCATAATTCCATATTGTAGATTTCCAACATGTTTAAATCCAAGTGACTTCATAGCATATTGAACTTGATAACTTCGACTTCCAGTGAGACAATATACAATAATCGGCACATCTTTCTTATCATTGAATTTTTCAATTTCAAGATAGAAACGGGAGGTAGGCACAATGGCATCTGTTCCCACAATATGACCCATTTTATACTCCATCATCTCTCTCACATCAATTAGTATAAAGTCTATCATTTTTAATTTTCTCGCCTCTATTAAGGCATCAAGCTCATCACCGTCCAATTGCTCTTTATTTAAAAGTATTTTAGCTTCATCTTTCGATAAGCCTCTTGAGTGTGTATGGACAACCTCTTTAATTATTTTATCTTTTTTTTGGTATTCTGCATATTCTGGAGTGTAGAATATACCACAGTGGCATGTTCCATCTTCCGGTATCTCTTTCTCTATGGCAGGTTTACATGGGCATATACGGTTATCAGCCTTTTTTCGCTCCTCTTCTGTCTCTCCAATAACCATAAAGCAGGGACAGAATCGCTTACCATATATCAATTTATTTCTGGTAAGACCCATAGCTACGCCATCATTTACCTCTTCATTGGGATTTTGCACCCACCCAAAAGTCTCATTTACCTTATGGACAAATTTCCATGTCTTTTGAAGTTCAGCTTGAAACTCTTGTGAATTTACATCAATACTATCCATTATAATCCTTATATCAATTTTTATAAAGGATTTTACAATAATTTATATTAATGGATAGTATAAATATTATTAAAAGTAATTTATCTAAATTTATCTGTTTCCAATGGTTTATCTAACTGGTTTAATAGGGTAGTAATTCTAATTTTAACTCCGAGAAGATTTAAATATATCACATAATTGGTTAAAACCTTTTTGCCATACTCTCTACTCTCTTCATAATCAATAAGCTCCATACTTAAATATGGCTCATATTTACCCTTTTTAAATAGATTATCTTTTCTAAGAGTTCTTTTTGTAAAACCTATTCCACCATTATAGGCATAGGCAATAAATAGAGGGTGATATAGGAATTTAATTAAATAGTCCAGATGTCTATCGGCATAATCTATAGCTACGAGAGGGTCAAATATATCATCTAAGTCAATATTATCCCCTTTCTGTTTCGATAGATGTTTAATTAGAAATGGCATTATCTGCATCATACCTAAGGCGTAAGATGGAGATACGGAAGCCGGAACAAATCTACTCTCCTGTCTTGCAATGGCATATAGTAGGGCTACTCTCTTTACATCTTTTCCAATCATTGCATCTCTATATGGCATTGGGAAATACTGTTCTCTATAGTTAGAAGCCTTCTCCTTTAGATAGCAATATACCCCCTCCGTTATGGTGCTTCTATAGTTATCTGCCAAAACCTCTATGGTTTCAGGGTGTTCTCTCATTGCTATCTTTATCTTTTCCCAATCTATTGGATTATAGGGGTCGAAATACTCTATTAGATGTAGCCCTAAGTTGGGTGTAATTACCTTAGGATAGTCTCTATTTAAAATATCTCTTGCTCTAAGTGTAAATAGATTAATCTGATTGCTATTTAAGAGAAGTCTCAAGTATTTTCTATTTTTGGTTAAGAGATATAACCAGAAGTTACATTTATCATGGACAGACTCTTTCTGATTTTTCTCTTTTGCCTTTTTAAGATAATAGATTGCTCTATCTATTTTGTTAAACTCAACTGCATTCATAGCAAGTAGAAAGGTGCTTTTGTATGGCAGAGTCTCTACAGGTGTATAGAGTAGAGATTTTTTCAATCTATCTAAATCAGGAGTGGTAATTATCTTAAATAGAGTCAATCTAAACTGCTTTTCTAAAACCAATTTCTCTAACTGTGTTTTGGAGAATGGATAGTTAAAATATTTTTTTCTATATTCTGTTCTACATCTATTAAAAATATAACATTGGCTCTTGGGAGATACCGTTTTAAGAGCTTCAAATGGATTATCACTTGCCATTACCTTTAATACATCAGAGTGTTGTCCCCTTTTGAGTATCTTTTTATAGAGTTTTTTTAGACTACTCCTACTCCTCTTAGCCGCAACCTCTGGATAGATAATAAAATTAGATGGGTCTTTTTTAGCCTTATCTTTTTTGTCTGGAATAAATCCAATAGCCTTTTTAATAGCCTTTTTTATCTTGTAGCTCTTTCTCTTTGTTAGATTATACACCTCTATCGCCTCATCTCTATTGGGTTTTGTCTCATTTAGAAACCTCCAGATATAGTAGTCTCTACTATATGAGGAGGGCATCTTTTTTATCTCTTCTAAAGAGAATATCTTTGCATATATAACAGTAGTGGTGAATATAAAAACTAAAATAGCTTTTATTAGAGCCATCTATATAGCCATTACTGAACGCATTAAGAGAGTATCTATAAACTGTAATCCAAATATAATCACAATCGGTGACAAATCGATACCAGAAAACACGACAAAAGGCATTTTTCTTCTTATAAATGCAAAGGCGGGTTGAGTAAGCCGATTTAATAAATCAACTATAGGGTTTCTTGGGTCAGGCTGGACAAAAGATAGAACAGCAGCTATAATAACAATCCAAATATATAGATTAATAATTGAATGTATCAGTTGAACAGTAGCAAAAATCAATGCACTCATAATCTCACCTCCAAAAAAAATTAAATAGTTTAATATCGCATTTGGAATAAAATTCTGCTTAAATATCTACTCAACAATGGCTCTAATTGCGTCAATCTGCTCCATTAAAGCTTTTAACTTATCTAATCTAATCATATTTGCACCATCACTTAAGGCTATATCTGGATTAAAATGTGTCTCAAAAAATAGCCCATCAATCCCAACGGCAGTTGCTCCCCTTGCAAGATACTCAACCATATCTCTATCTCCACCACTTACTGAGCCTCCAGTTGCAGGTGCTTGAACAGAGTGTGTTGCGTCAAATATTACAGGAGCAAAATCTCGCATAATTTTTAATCCTCTCATATCCACAACTAAGTTTCCATATCCAAAAGTGGTTCCCCTCTCTGTTAGCCACACACCATACTTAATGGACTCCTGATAGGTTGGCTCTCCATTAAATCCTCGTGTCTTTAAAACCTTTTCCACAGAATATTTCATAGCTTGTGGAGATAGAAACTGCCCTTTTTTAATATTGACTATAGCATCTGTCTTGGCAGAGGCTACCAATAGGTCGGTTTGACGAGATAGAAAAGCTGGAATTTGAATGACATCAACAACCTCTGCCACAACTTTGGGTTGAGCAGCATCATGAATATCTGTTAAAAGTTTATATCCAAACTGCTCTTTGACCTCTTGAAGCATCTTTAACCCCTCATCAATTCCGGGTCCTCTAAAAGAGTCTAAACTTGTCCTATTTGCCTTATCAAAACTTGCTTTAAAATAGAAATCTTTACTGCAATCCTCATGATAGACCATAAGCTCTTCAGCAATTCTCATAACTCTATCTCTACTCTCTAAGACACAGGGTCCTGCAATTAATATCATAGTTATCCTTTTTTTGATAGAAGTTTAGCATAAGAGTTTAAACTTTGCTAATAAAAGTGGTAAGTTATAATGGAGAGATATTAAAAGAAGAGTTTTTTAACTCTTCAGGTGATAAATATCTTAAAAAATTGACTCTATTTAATAGTTAAAGTGTTAAGTCCATAATTCTTTTTGTTTTGGAGATTGTTTCATGGTCTAAAGCTCTGTCATTGTCATCTATCTCTTTCATAATTCTTGCCATAACAACAAGTAATGCTCCGATAATCTCTGGTAATTTACTTTTGGTATCTTCACTTAATTCATATTTAAGAGGTGTTATTTTTGTTAAAAAAT
>JALWZK010000121.1 GCA_027002665.1 Campylobacteraceae bacterium
CTTATAATTTATATAAGGGTAATTAAAATGAACAAAAAGATACTATACTTATCATTGATAACTTTTCTCTATGGGGAAGAGAGGTTAGAGGATATTAATATTGTAGAGAAAGCTACAATTCAAATGGTGCAAGAGGTTAGTAGTGAAGAGATAAAGAGTGCAGATTTAGCAGAGGCTTTAGAGAAAAATATCCCATCAGTTTCACTTATTAGAAGAAGTGGTGTGGCTAATGATATTATCTTAAGGGGGCAGACAAGAGATAATATTAATGTAATAGTTGATGGCACAAAGACCTATGGAGCTTGTGTAAATAGAATGGACCCTCCATCGTCTCATATTGCAACAGATACAATCGAGAGTATAGAGGTAACAGAGGGGGCTTTCGATGTAGAAGATTTTGGCTCCCTTAGTGGAACAGTAAAAATTAAGACTAAAAAGCCAACAAAAAAGCTATCTGGAGAGATAAATGCAAATATTGGTTCATTTGGATATAGAGAGTATTCAGGAACAGTAAGTGGAGGAACAGATAGATTTAGAGCCTTAATAACCTCATCAACTAAGAGTAGTAACCAATATAGAGATGGAGATGGGAAGACTTTTGCAGAGCAGTTGGATAACTATACAGAGGGTAGGGGAGTAGAGCAGTATAACTATAGAGATAGAAATATGAAAGCCTATAAGAAAAATAGTGTAATGGGTAAAATATTTATAGATGTAACTGACAATCAAGAGCTAAGAGCAAGTTATACAGCAAATAGAAGTGATGATGTTCTATATCCATCCAGTAAAATGGACGCTATCTATGATAATAGTGATATTGCAAACTTAGAGTATAGTATTAAAAACTTAGGGAATTTTTCTAAAAGATTAGATTTACAGATATATAACTCAGAGGTAAAACACCCAATGAGCACCAAATATAGAGTGATTGGAGAGAAGAGTTATAAAACTCATAAATTAACTACTCAAATGAGTGGATTAAAGATTAAAAATAGCACAGATAATTTTACTTATGGAGTAGATAGTAGTAAAAGAAATTGGGACGGAGAGTATTATATTACAAATAGAGCAGATGGAGCAGTTAAACATATTGGAAAGAGTATTGATGATGTCGATACAAAAAACCTGGGACTATTTTTAAAATCTAAAAAAAATTTTGGTAGAGTAAAACTCTCATGGGGAGTAAGATATGATGATACTTCAATAGATACCCATTCAGTAGAGAGAGATAGAGACTATAACTCATTTTCAGCAAATATATTTGCTAAATATAAAGCCGATAAAAAGCTAAATCTCTTTGGAGGAGTTGGTAAATCAAATAGGGTGCCTGATGCAAGAGAGCTATATAATACAAAATATACAAAGGCAGATAATAAACTCAAAAGAGTCTTAAATGGAAATCCAAACTTAGACCAGACAAAAAATTATGAAATTGATTTAGGGTTAGAGAAATCTTTTAGTGGTGGAAAGGTAAAGATAAAAACATTCTACTCAAAGTTAAAAGATTATATATACTATAATAGTAGTAAGATGAAAAATAGTTTTGAGAATATTGATGCCCATATATACGGAGTGGAGTTAAATGGAAACTATATGTTAAATGATGATTTAACCCTAAGTGGAAAATTGGCATATAATAGAGGCAAAAAAGATACTCAACCAACAAATCAAAAGGATAAAGATTTAGCAAATATTGCTCCAATGAAGATTAATCTATCAGCCCAATATGATTATGACGATAGTGGAGATATAGAACTCTCACTACAAAATGTAAACAAATGGAAAAATATAGATAGTGATAATGGAGAGCAGATATTAGATGGATATACAACTCTAAATTTAAAAACAACAAGAGAGTTTGATAATGGTTTAATATTTACAGCTGGGGTTGATAATATATTAGATGAGACATATACCACTACCAATACAT
>JALWZK010000122.1:0-394 GCA_027002665.1 Campylobacteraceae bacterium
GTTTATATACTGTATTTTGAAGAGATTGAAATCTGCTATTATAGTCATCTTCTATACTACTAATATGTTTCTGAAATGAGAGGGCATTAACTATATCAAGAGGACTAGATACAACTGGAACTTTCCCAATCTCATCAGGTGTTAAGAGATTTTTAAAAGGGTTCTCCTTATACTCTTTTAACTGCTCCAACTTCTCCTCTGTAATCTTATACTCATCTTTATATTTTTTTAATGCCTTCTTCTCCTTATTAGTTAATCTCTTTCTCCGTTTTTTTTTCTTCTCTAAAAATTTAATTCTATCATCTAATGCGTGTAGCATAAACTCCAATCTTTTATATGTCTCATAGTTGGAGTAGGCTTTAAGCCATATATTATCTTTTAACTCATTATCTAT
>JALWZK010000122.1:404-6743 GCA_027002665.1 Campylobacteraceae bacterium
TTTTAAACTCTTATGAAAACTCTCCCTCTTTTGAATAATTCTTCTCTCTCTATCCTCTCTATCCTTAGTTATATTATTTTCAACTATAGAAATATTTATATTTTCATTATCGCTAATCTCCTTGAGAGGCTCTTTAAGCTCAGATATAATATAGGTAACTTTTTGAGTAATATTTAACTCTGCAAAGAGAGATGAGCTTAAAAGTATAAAAAATAGAATAGTTTTCATTCCAAACCTTTGAATTTAACTAAAACTCTGAATAGAGTCTCCTTAGGGATATTATCTTTAATCTCAAAATTTCCGATGCCATTTGGCAAAATAAACTTAATCTTACTATCTGAACTCTTCTTATCTAAGAAAAACTTATTATAGAATCTCTCTATATCTTCAATCTTATAGGTGATTGGTAAATTATGTTTAATCAATAACTCTTTTACCCTCTCTATCTCATCTAAAGATATTAATCCCAACTCATAGGCGAGAAGATTTGCCATAACCATGCCAATAGCTACTGCCTCTCCATGTAGATACTCTCTATAGTTGGTCTCATTCTCTATTACATGTGCAAATGTGTGTCCATAATTCAATACGGCTCTAATTCCCGCCTCCTTCTCATCTTGATTTACTACCCATGCCTTAAGCTCAACTGAACGGGCTATTGCTCTATTTAGACTATCTTTACTACTTAAATCATCTCTCTCTAAGAACTCAAAAAATTCTCTATCAAACATAACACTCATCTTAATAAGTTCTGCCATACCTGCACTAAACTCCCTCTTCGGGAGAGTCTCTAAAAAATCTATATCTATATATACAGCCTTTGGTTGATAGAATGCTCCAATTAGATTCTTTCCAAATCTATTATTTACTCCTGTCTTACCCCCAACACTGGCATCAACCTGTGCCAATAGGGTTGTCGGTATCTGAATAAAATCTATACCCCTCTGATATATACTGGCAGTAAATCCTGTCATATCTCCAATAACTCCCCCACCGAAAGCTATTAGAAGAGACTTCCTATCCAACTTTTTAGTGAAAAGTTCATCTAAAATCTCAACAATAGTATCGAGATTTTTATACTCCTCCCCATCTTTAACGGTTATTACATATAAATTCTTAGCATCAATTTTACTAAGTAGAGTATTTAAATGAAATCCTGCAACCGTAGGGTTTGTTACTATCGCCACCTTCCTATTGAAAGATAGGTGTGGAAGTCTATCTATAATGACCTTATACTCTCTAATAGTTTTACTCTCTAACTCTATTGGAATAATCATAATTCTCTCATATCCTATTAAATAAAATTAAACTATTCTATCTTAACTTTACTTAAGTAGTAGGCAAAAAAGCCCAATCTTCAAGAGCTATTAAGAGTTGTGGGTGGTTTTTGATAGCCAATATGGTATAATCCCTTTTTAAATTTTTATATAGAATGGGAAAATATGTTTATACGGGAAGAACCACCAATTAATATTGGAGCAGATATATCTATTCGCTCTTTTAAAATAATTGCAGATGAGTTAAAAAAGTATCCCAAAATAGAAGAGTTTGACTCTAATGAGATAGAGGTAATATCGAGACTTATCCACACTTCAACATGTTTTGATGATGTTTTAGAAAATATCTATTTTACACCAAATGCAATTCCTCAAATTCAACAACTCTTAAAGAGAGGCGCTAAGATTATAGTAGATGTAAATATGATAAAAGTTGGAATTAGTAAATTCTATTTAGATAGATATGGCAATGAGGTTATATGTTATATAGATGAGCCGTTTACATATAAGTATGCTAAAAGAAATGGGACAACCAGAAGTTATGGAGCAGTTGTCGAAGCTATTAAGAGATATAGAGATGAGCCTATGGTATTGGCGTGTGGAAATGCACCAACCTTTATATACTCTGCTGTAAATACTCTATTAGATGAGAAAGTTAATCTTAAAAATGTGGCTTTTATCCTATTTCCTGTTGGATTTGTAAATGTGGTTGAGTCTAAAAATTATGGTAAGAGATTTTGTGAATATTATAATATCCCAGCGATATTAATGGAGGGGCGATTTGGAAGCTCCACTATGACAGTGGCTACACTTCATGCTATATATAAACTTATTCAAGATTATGATGGAGATGAGAAATATAATGGAAAATAGAGTTAATGAGATGGGTTCAGAGGTGGTAGAGGGGTATAGATGTAAACCCAAAAATTACGATGCCAATAGACCAATTATGCACTATAAAACTCTCATATTTATCTGTAATGGAGAGAGATGTAAAAGAGCAGGGAAAATAGATAAAGCCTCATATCTAAGAGGTATTATAAAAGATATGGGTCTAAATAGGGGAGAGAATAGAATTAAGATAACCAGAACAGAGTGTTATGGTGCTTGTAGATTTAGACAGGTCTGCCATATTACAGAGAATACCCAAGCCAATGGAAATCCAAAAAATAGTTCCTTATGGTTAAAAGGAACTCATAATTTTAAAGAGAAGGATTGGAGAGAGATATTTACTGCTCTATCAGAGGATAAAAGTTTAAAGGATATATTGGATAATTTTATACCGATGAAAATATATTAACCTAAGTTTAGTTATAACTCAGGCTATTTTCTCTCTCTCTTCGCTATAGTATCGACTATCTTTGTAACAACTAAATCCGATGTTACATTTAGTGATGTTCTTGCCATATCTAAAATCCTATCGACTGCTACGATAATGGCAAGATACTCAACAGGTAATCCAACCTGATTTAATATAACAACCATCATTACAAGTGAGGCAGATGGGAGAGCTGCCACACCAACAGATAGAGCCACAACGGTTAATCCCAGCACCAACTGATCACCAAAAGTTATTGATACTCCTGCAAGATTTGCAATATATAGCACCGCTACAGTTAAGTAAGCAGCAGTTCCGTCCATAGATACAGTAGCTCCAAGTGGTAAAACAAATCCAGCCGTCTCTCTATCTACTCCCCCCTTCTCTTGAACTACCTTTAAACTTACAGGTAGAGTTGCCGCACTTGAGGCTGTGGAGAATGCCATAATTGGAGACTCCTTGACTGCATTCAGATACTTATATGGATTTATCTTAGCAAAAAATGCAAGTAGCATAGGTAGGGTGACTACTGCATGGATAATAATTACTGCAAAAACTATTAGAACATATTTCCATAGACTAAATATTACATCAATTCCCTGCTTTGCTATAATATATGAGATAAGAGAGAATACCCCAATTGGAGTTAGATTAATAACCCATTTTGCAATATGGAACATAGCCTCATTTATGGCTGAAAATAGCTCAAATAGTATATCTTGATGTCTCTGCTCCAATTTAAAGGAGGCTAAGGCGAGAAATATGGCAAACATAATAATCTGCATCATATACCCATTTGCAAGTGAATTAAATACATTTGATGGGATAAAGCTGATAATCATATCATGAAATGAGAATGGTTTAATATCTGTAGCCTTAGCATACTCCAACCCCTTTGAACTCATAGGTTCACCTATGGGAAATATATTCATAACGATTATTGCCAATATGACTGCGAGGGCTGTTGTAATGATATAGAGTCCAACAGTCTTGGCTCCAATCTCCTTAAGCTTCTCTGCTGAACCAAGCCCTGTCAATGCCGTATAGATAGATGCAAAAACCAATGGGACAACCAACATTTTAAGTAGAGTAACAAATATATCTCCAATGAGTTTCTGCTCCAATGCGATTTGTGGAAGAGCTATACCAAATATAACTCCTAAGACTATCCCAATAAATACTTGAACATTTAATGATTTTAAATATTGCATATTCCCCCCTCTATTAGAAGTGATAGTTTGGAGACTCTTTTGTAATTGTCACATCATGCACATGTGACTCTTTAAGTCCTGCTGATGTAATCTCTACAAACTCCGCCTTTTCCCAAAATGTCTTAATATCTTTGGAGCCACAATACCCCATAGAGCTTCTAAGTCCTCCTATCATCTGATGGACTACAGATGATATTTTACCTCTATATGGAACTCTCCCCTCAATCCCCTCTGGAACAAGCTTTTCAGTAGCAGTCCCCTCTTGAAAATATCTATCTGTGCTACCTTTATTCATAGCTCCAATACTTCCCATACCTCTATACTCTTTAAATTGTCGTCCATTGAATAGTATCATCTCCCCCGGTGCCTCATAGGTCCCTGCAAGAGCTGAACCCAACATTACAGAACTTGCACCAACTGCGAGAGCTTTTGCAACATCTCCAGAGTATCTAATTCCACCATCTGCAATTACAGGCACCCCCATAGGATTGGCAACAAGTGCCACCTCATCAATTGCTGAGATTTGAGGAACTCCAACACCTGCTACAATTCTGGTTGTGCATATTGAACCGGGTCCAATTCCAACTTTTAAGGCATCTGCCCCTGCCTCTATTAAATCGATACCCGCCTTGGCAGTTGCAATATTTCCCGCAACTACATCAATATCAAAATTGGCTTTTATCTCTCTTAGAGTATCTATAATCCCCTGTGAGTGTCCATGTGCTGAATCCAATACAATTACATCAACTCCAGCATTGATTAAAGCCTCTGCTCTATCCAACTGTCCTACACCTATTGCACCCCCCACTCTAAGTCTGCCATGTCTATCTTTATTGGCATTTGGAAACTGCTCCCTCTTCTCTATATCTTTAATAGTTATTAAACCGTGAAGGGTATTACTCTCATCAACGATAGGGAGCTTCTCTATTTTATGTTTTTGTAGTATCTTAGTTGCCTCATCAAGAGTTGTTCCAACTTTTGCTGTTATAAGTGGAGATTTTGTCATAACCTCCTCTATCTTTGCACTCATATCGGTAATAAATCTCATATCTCTGTTGGTAATAATCCCTAATAGCTTCATATTCTCATCGACTACCGGCACACCCGATATGTGATACTCTCGCATTAAATCATCTGCATCTTTGACAGACCTATCTGGCGATATATATATAGGGTCAATAATAACTCCACTTTCAGATTTTTTTACCTTATTTATCTCTCTCGCTTGACTCTGGATATCCATATTTTTATGGATAATTCCAATTCCACCCAGCCTTGCCATAGCAATAGCTGTCTTATACTCTGTTACAGTATCCATAGCCGCAGATACTAAAGGGATATTTAGAGTTACTCTCTTTGTTAAATTTGTCTTAATTGAAACCTCTTTTGGAAGAACAGTTGAGTGTTGTGGAACTAAGAGTATATCTTCAAATGTTAAAGCTCTCTTTTTAATATTCATGTGTATCCTTTATATATAATTTACAGCTCTCTCAAGGCTCATCGCCCCATCAAATAGAGTCTGTTCACCAAATAGATTTCCAATTAGTTGAAGTCCAATAGGCATACCCTCACTATTTCTGCTAATAGGAATAGATATGGCAGGAACTCCTACTAAGTTTACAGATACGGTAAACATATCACTCTTATACATATCTAAGGGGTCTTGGAAACTTCCAATCGTAGGTGCAACGGTTGGTGCTACGGGAGATAAGATTAAATCTGCATCTCTAAATATCCGATTAAACTCATCTCTAATAATATGTCTCACCTTCTGAGCTTTAATATAATATGCGTCATAGAAACCTGAAGATAGAACAAAATTTCCAAGTAAAATTCGTCTCTTTACCTCATCTCCAAACTGATTTCTACTATTTAGATATGTCTCTTCAAGATTACTCCCCTCTACTCTGCTACCATAACGGATACCATCATACCTTCCCAAGTTGCTGGTTGCCTCTGCTGTTGCTACAATATAGTATGTGGCAATATCATATTTTGTATTTGTCATCTCCTTATGAATAATTGTATGCCCCTCACTCTTTAACGCCTCTATGGCTATATTATATGCCTTTTGGACATCACTATGAGCCTCTTGAATATAGTTATCTATTACAGCAATTTTAAGTTTTCTATCTGGATTTAAACTCTTAGCAGTTGGGATTAGTTCTAAATCTGAGCTTGTTGAATCTTTTGGGTCATAGGAGCTAATAATATCATATAGTATAGCACTATCTTCAACATTTTGGGTAATTGGTCCAATCTGGTCGAGACTTGAAGCGTAAGATGCTAAACCGTAACGGCTAACTCTACCATAGGTTGGTTTCATACCCACACACCCACAATATGATGCGGGTTGCCGAATTGAGCCACCTGTATCACTCCCCAACGCACAGATAGCAATACCTCCAGCAACAGCAGAAGCACTTCCACCACTACTCCCACCTGCTACTCTATTCTCTCCATAAGGATTTCTGGTTACCCCATAATAGGAGTTTTCAGTAGTTGAACCCATTGCAAATTCGTCCATATTGGC
>JALWZK010000123.1 GCA_027002665.1 Campylobacteraceae bacterium
ATCTAATTGAGTCTAATATTGCAGTAGCAAAGATAGTTTTAAATCCAAAACTACCAATCAATACAGCAATAGTAAAACTAAAAACAGATTTGACTACTGAGCATGATAGATTAATTCTATCTAATGCCATAACTCTAACACCCGGCACAATTACAGTTGAGTTAAGAGATAGAGAGCTATTTATACATATCTTAAATCTTGATACCTCAGATAGAAAAAGTTTACAAAATAATATAATAGGAGCATTGGAGAGAGGATTAAAATAACTTCCTAAAAACTAAATAGTGTTTCTCTGGTTCATCTCCATATACAGATATAAGAGAGTTCTCAATGAGCTTTAGATTGGTCAATTCTATCAATCTATCTACCTTATGATAATATTGAGTTATACTCTCTTTAGATTTTTTAAAACTATCTCCAAATCTTTCAAATAGTGTAAACTCCGAATAATACTCATTATCTTCAAAAAAACTATCTATGGTTACAAATCTATCTCCACCATCTTTAATAAAAGAGCCAACTGCTATCTCTTCAAAAGCATAGAGAGTATTTATATCGCATAGAAAATATCCTCCATCTTCTAAATTACTCTCTACACATTGTAAAAAATCTATCAGCTCATTATCATCGAGATAGTTTACCATATCAAAAATTGCAGTGATAATTTTAAATCTCTGATTTACTCTACATATATCTATACACCTCGCTTCAACTCCTCTCTTTTGAGTCTGTTTAACCATGAGTGGACTTAAATCGATACCCATAACCCTTTTTATAGATGGAAATCTCTCCTTTGCTTGAGCTAAAAATTCACCTCTTCCACACCCAATATCTAAGAGCGAATTAAACTCCAATCTATCTAATGTTGAAAAGTAGTGTCTATATAGAGTTGGTGTTACCTCGTTTACCCCCAATAAATCTTCCACCTTCGAGTATAAATCTAATGCGTTAGACACGACTCTCTACCACTCTATTTATCTTCTCATATAGAGATAGTATCTCATCTTTTTTTGCGTAATATGAGTTTTTATTTGCAATTAGGTGAGCAGATGACTCCATAATATTTTCTGCAACTTTTAATCCATTCTCTCTCATAGTGTTGCCTGTCTCTACAATATCGACAATAGCATCAGCCAATCCAACAAGTGGAGCCAACTCAATAGAGCCATATAGTTTTATTATTTCAACACCCATAGCTTTTTTAGCAAAATACTGCTCTGTAATATTTACCATTTTTGTAGCTACTTTAATATTTGGTCTGCTCCAATCTATCTCATCTTCTTGCTTAATTCCAATTGCAACTCTACACTTTCCTATATTCATATCAAGAAGTTTTACAATATTTAATCTCTTCTCCGTAATAACATCTAATCCAACTACACCAATATCGGCAGAACCTCTCTCTACATATATTGGAACATCTTGATTTCTAACATTTAAAAATCTAAAATCTCCAACCTCCATAATAAGCTCTCTACCTTCAAATTTAAACTTTCTATTAAAAATCTCTGTAAATATATCCAGAGTCTCCTCTGCAATTCTCCCTTTTGGAAGTGCAACTGTTATCATAAACTATTCCTTGATGCTTTTATAATGGGATTATACCATAGGTTATAGAAGCTTTTGGTGTTTTATATATTTTAAGGTTAAACTACCTTAAAATATATAGAATAGAAGAAAATGGATTATTTTAATTTATCCGAACGAGGATAGATAAATACGGCTTTTCTTAAGACAGAAATTTTTTCTGGCTCATCAACAGCATAGGCTTTCAACATTACGGTAATTGGAGTATCTTTTGTAGTATCATTTGCCAATCTCTCTGTTGTAGCAAGAACCATCACTTTTTTAGCCATTTTACCCGGATTTAGAGTTAGCTCTTTAAATCTCTTGATTTTAATTTTTCCCTTATATTTACCTACAACCTCTAACTTATAGGTATGTTTCTTAGGTTGAGTATTTTGGAAAAGTAGTAAAAAGTTATTCTCAACAAGATTATTATCTTTTATCTTATATAGTTGAGTTGTCTTATTTATATTTAGAAGCATATACTCTTTTTTACCACTCATAACAATTAATCCACCAATAATTAAAGTTAAGGCTACAAGATACATTATAGTTTTGCCTCTAAAGAGTTTAGTCTTTTTACCTTTTAGAACCTCATTGATACTACTCCATCTAACGAGTGACTCTTTTCCAAGTTTACCCATAACCTTGGTGCAGGCATCAACACACTCTAAACAGTTAATACACTCTAACTGTGTCCCCTTTCTAATATCAATATGTGTTGGACATACAGTTACACAGTGCTGACATGCTGTGCACTCAGCACCCTCTTCACCATTCTTTTTAAAATCTTTCTTTTTAAATACAATCTTCTCTTTATGTTCATTATAGACATGCCCTCCCCTCTTCTCATCATATATAGGTTGAAGAGTATCTTCATCATATAGGACAGATTGAACTCTGGAGTATGGACAAACATAGATACACCAATCCTCTTGAAGAAAAATAACATCATAGACTAAGAACGCTACAGTCCCTAACCAAAATCCTACAAGAATAGTATGGTCTAACGGGTGAGCTATATAGTTAAAAAAGTCCTCTGGTGGAACAAAAAACCATAAAAAGTTAGCAGAGGCAATAAGTGACAATATAGTCCATATAGTAATAGCTATAACCCTTTTTAGTTTATTTTCAGGTTTACTATAATCCGGCTCCTTCTGCTTATTACTTATTCTCTTTCTAAGTTTTAAAATTTTAGTCTCTATTAAGTCTCTATATATAACCCTAAATATTGTCTGAGGACATGCCCAACCACAAAATGCTCTACCTCCCACAGCAGTTAATGCAAATATACCGATAAAAAGAAGCATTAGTAGAAATGGCATTAGATATAACTCTTGCATATCAAATGCTGTTCCCATTAAATGGAGCTGTTTTTTATCAAATGATAATAGAAATATATGGTTACCATTTATCTTGATAAAAGGTAATATTAGAGAGAAGATTGTTGCTATTACATACCCATAATAGCGTTTAATCCTATAAGACATAAAAGCCTCCTTGTAATTTTTTGATATAATAGCCACATAATATTAAAAGTTAGATATAATCTTACTTAGTATATTTAAAAATTATAATAAATATAACATTAAGTTATCTATTATGTGATAAAAAGTGACAAAAGGATATATTTTGCATAAAATTAAGTGTTCCCATTGTCAATTAGAGTTTGATAAATCTGTAATGATTACCGAAAAGGGTAATCCAAATCTCTATTTCTGTTGCAATGGGTGTCAAGGGGTCTATCACCTATTAAAAGATGATGGACTTGATAGTTTTTATGAGAAGGTTGGAAATAATAAATTGGCTCCACCGATAGCAGATAATCAAGATAGTAGCAGTTTTGATATGGATAGCTTTAAACAGAGATATATAAAGAGAACCAAAGATGGATTTAACTCTATAGATTTAATAATAGAGGGTATCCACTGCTCTGCCTGTGTATGGCTAAATGAGAAGGTGCTATCTAAACAAGATGGAATTATAGAGGCTACAATCAATTTTACAAATAATAAGGCGAGAATTGTATGGGACGAAGATACTATTAAACTCTCCACCATAATAGATACTATCCGCTCCATAGGATATAACGCATATCCATATAGTAGAAGTAGTGAGGATATAAAGGCTACTAAGCAGAAAAAAGACTATTTTATGAGAATGGCCGTCGCTATATTTGCCACTATGAATATTATGATGATAGATATAGCGAAATATGCAGGTTTTTTTATGGGAATGGAAAAGGATACTCTCCATCTCGTGCATATTGCAGAGTTTATATTTGCTACACCTGTGCTATTTTATAGTGGTTGGATTTTCTTTAGAGGTGCATATTTTGGACTGAAAAATAGAATTATAAATATGGATTTATTGGTTAGTTCTGGTGCAACTCTAACATATATATACTCCCTATATGTGCTTTTGGGTGGAAAGGGACATAGCTATTTTGATTCCGTTGCTATGATAATTACATTTGTTCTAATTGGTAAATACTTAGAGGTGATAGGGAAAAAGAGTGCCGTGGATACAATGGATAAAATTCGTTCTCAAATCCCCTTAGAAGCTACCATTATAGAAGATGGAGTTAAAAAAGTTGTATCTATTGATAATATAAAGGTGGGGGATATATTGGAGGTTAAAACAGGTGAGAAGGCAACCGTAGATGGAAAATTAATTAGTTCAGATGGAACTTTTGATGAGAGTAGTCTAACCGGTGAATCTATCCCTATTGAAAAGAGGAGTGGAGATACCATATATAGTGGGACAATAAATGTAGGAAAAGTTATACGATATAGTGCCACAAAGGATTATGCCAACTCAACTCTAAATAGTATAGTGACACTTATTGAGGAGTCATTAAACTCTAAACCCAAAATAGAGGAGATAACAAATGAAATCTCCAAATACTTCTCTTTAATAGTTCTTATATTATCTCTAATTACCTTTGCTATCTGGTATTGGCAGGGTAGAGATTTTGAACAGGCTCTAATTGTATCTATATCCGTAATTGTTATTGCGTGTCCATGTGCTTTAGGACTTGCAACTCCCATTGCGTCACTTTTGGGTATATCTTGGGGAGCAAAAAATGGATTACTATTTAAAGAGGCTAAGTTTATTGAGACATTTTCAAAAGCTAATACTATACTCTTAGATAAGACAGGCACAATTACAGAGGGAAAACTTACTATAATAGGTGTAGAGGGGAGTTTAAATCGGGAGCAACTCCCAATTTTATATGCCTTAGTTAGTAGTTCAACTCACCCTGTGAGTGTAGCCATAAAGAGATATTTAGAGCAGAAGTATAATAGTATAGATATTGTGGAGTTAGATAATATTGAGCAGATTGGAGGAAAAGGATTAAAGGCACTATATAATAATAGAGTTATCTTGGGTGGAAACTCCAATCTATTACAGTGCAATAGAAAGAGTAGTTATACTCAATACCACTTTGCAATAGATGGAGAGAGAATTATCTCATTTGAATTAGATGATAAAATAAAAGATGGTGCAGAAGGGCTTATAGAGTATCTATATAGTATAGGTGTAGAGCCTATTATGGCGACAGGAGATAATAGAGAAGTGGCATTAAGAGTGGCTAAGGAGATTGGTATAAAAGAGTTTAAGGCTGAACTATCTCCAATAGATAAGGCTAACTATATAGATAGATTAAGAGAGAGTGGTAAAGTTGTAGTAATGGCAGGAGATGGAATTAATGATGCCTTAGCCCTATCTAAAACCGATATTGCTATCGCTATGGGTAGTGGAGCTGATGTATCTTTGGCAATTAGTGACATTGTTGTTCTAAATAACTCTCTAAAATCTATAAAGAACGCATTTATAATATCGAGAAGAACATTTAAATTTATTAAACAGAATCTCTCCATATCTTTAATATATAATTTAATCACAGTTCCTATAGCTATGTTAGGTTATATAATACCACTTATCGCTGCACTATCTATGAGTTTAAGTTCACTTCTCGTAGTTGGAAACTCTATGAGGATAAAAAATGATAAACTGTTAGAGAGGTAAGATGAGGTTTCAGAGATGTAAAATGCTTTTTGGAGAAGAGAATTTTAAAAAACTTCAAAAGGTTAAAATATTGATATTGGGAGTTGGGGGAGTTGGCTCTTACGCATTGGATTGTCTATACCGCTCAGGAGTAGAGAATATTACTATTATAGATTATGATACCTATGATGAGACAAATCAAAATAGACAGATAGGAAGCGAAGCTATCGGAGAGTTAAAGACCAAAAGGCTAAAGGAACTCTATCCCAATATAAAAACTATTAATCAAAAGATGGATATTAAGTGGGTGCATAAGTTTGATTTTAGCAGTTACGATTTGATTATTGATAGTGCAGATACAACAGAAGTAAAGATTGAATTGGCTAAAAAGGTCTATAAAAAGTTAATAATGGCAACAGGTTCTGCGAAAAGATTGGATACATCTAAGATAGAGGTGGCCTCAATCTGGAAAACTTATGGTGATGCACTTGCCAGAAAGATTAGAAATAGATTAAAGAGAGATAGATTTAATAGAAACTTTACTGTAGTATTTTCTCCAGAAGAGGATAGATGTAAAGATAAAGGCTCTTGTGTTGCTGTAACAGGAGCATTCGGACTTACAATATGCTCTGAAGTTATTAAAAGAGTTTTAAAAGTTTGATGGAACATTGCCACTATCAATAGCATAATGGTATATATATTGATATAGGTCGGCACTCCACTCATCTCTATATATCTTTTTTAACTTAGGACATATTTTAAAAATCTCCTCTTTAAATTTTCCGGCTTCCACAATATCTTCCCATTCATCTTGAGTATGAACTATTGCAAATTTATAGTTAGATATTGAACAGAGAGGTTTAATATATTTCAAAAAAATTACCTCTCCTCTACCTACATCTCCTAAGCTCATATCAATATGTGTAGCACCCTTGGTTACATTCTTCTCTTGATTGGGAAGAGTATCTTGTATGCTTTTTATATTAAAAGCATTAGATAGTGATATTAGCATAAAAAATATTAAATTCTTTCTCAAACTTTAATACTCCTTTATAGGGGTGACGATACGATTATATATGATAAATGTGATTAAGTTTTGTAGTATTATTGGAATTATTGTGTAATTATTTAAAGTGACTT
>JALWZK010000124.1 GCA_027002665.1 Campylobacteraceae bacterium
GATAAAAAATATTATTAAAAACTATCCACTTGATTATTTAGAGTTTGAAGTGCTTTTTATAAAAGCAACCTCTAAATAGTGGTGTAGTTTAAAAAGTAGTTTTTCTCTAACTCATAAATCTCATATCTAATCTGTTTAAACCTCTTACTATATTCAGTATTTTTCAGTTTAAAAATCTCTTCAAGCACTCTTGAAGACTCCTCAGTTCTTGAGAAATTTGCAATAATGACACTCTCTATATTTTTTCTTGAGAGTTCACTCTTTGTTGAATTTTTTTGGACATCTCCCAGAATATCCCGATACTGAAGTCTCTTCTTACTATACATAGCTTGAAGTTGATGTCGTAACTCCTTTATCTTTGAAGTTATATTTCTATCATCATGTATATATCTACATATATCTTCAACAACTCTAAGCCCCTCTTTCAGGCGGTTTATATTTGCATCAATTAATCTCTCTATCTTTGGATTTATATCATCCAAAGATTTACTACTCTTATTAGTCATCACCTGGGAAGAGACCTAATAGTTGAAGTATCGCTGTAAACATATTTAGGAAATCTAAATATAGTGATACCGCCGCATCTACTTCCGAATCGTAAGCACCATTTGCAATATTTTGTGTATCATAGATTGTAAATAGTGAAAAGAGTAGTAGAATACCTGCAGTTATAACTATATGCATCACTGGACTTTGTAATATAAAATAGTTTATCAGTGAGGCTATAATAATCACTATTAGAGTGATAAATAGAGGTTTTCCCCAATTTGAAAAGTCACTTTTTGAGTTAATTGCAAATATACTCAATGCACCAAATAGAACAGATGTCATTAAAAATGCAGTTCCTATCGTTCCCCCACTTCCTGCACCTATTAGGAAAGCGAGTAGAGGCACGAGAGATACACCTGTTAAGAATGTAAACGCAAATAGCATAAATAGATTCAATCCCGGTTTACCTCTCGACATACCCAATCCAAAAAATAGAATTAGTAGTTCTGCCCCAAATATAAACCATCTATACTGCATTACAGCTGCGGCATAAGGCATTGTGAGATAAGCACCAATGGCAGCAGCTACCATACTTGCTCCCAGGAGTTGGTATGTCTTTTTCATAAAACTGACACTTGCACTCTCTACTTTTTGAGCATATCCAGCATTAATTGTATTGTAATCTCTATCATAAAGAGCCATTCTTATATCCTTTTTTTAAATTATTATATGAAATAATTTTGCCAAGTATATTTAGTTGAAGTTTAAAATAAGTTTAAAAGAGTTTAATTTTTTGATAAAAGAGAGAAAAATTCTCTCTTTTTTTATTAATAGATACCCAAAGACTCCATTGTAGCCACAGATAGGTCGGCAACCGGTAATCCTTTAGCTTTTTGGTAAGCTCTTAGAGCACTTTTGGATTCTTCACCCCAAACACCATCAATTGGACCATGATAGTATCCTCGACTTTTTAATGCTCTTTGGACATTCCTAACCATTGTTGAGTTTATACTTGTTTTACATACAACTGGAACCCATTTAGCATAACCCTCTGCAATTTTTTTCTTTTTAGTAATAGTCTTATATTTCGCAGGAATTGGGATAGTTCTTGTGGTTGCCGGTTGAATTAACTTTTTAATTCTGATTGTGGTATATCTTGGTGGTGTCTTAACTTTTCTTGTTGAAGCCGGTTTTGCAACAACCTGTTTTGGCACTTTAGCATACTTAGCAGGTTCCGCTACTAAACATATTCTATTACACTGATTTGTAGCTCTTGTTCTGGCATTTTTTCTACTTGCATCACTCCAAGTATAGTGACCGTCAGCAACTTTTTTAATCTTAGTTACAGTCTTATACTTAGCTGGAACAGGAATAGTCTTTGTAGTCGCCGGTTGAACCAACTCTTGAATTTGAACTGTTTTATATACC
>JALWZK010000125.1 GCA_027002665.1 Campylobacteraceae bacterium
ATAAAAAAGAGATGTTTTTATCAAAAATACTCACTAAAATTTTAGTAAGTATTTTAAATAGAGACACTTGTTACACTCAGACATGTATCCAAATCTGATAATTCCTGAAGAAGTTTCTCTGTAATATCTTCATCAACCTTGACTACCGCCAAGGCTTGTGAATTTTTATCTCGTCCCAGTCTAAAATCGGATATATTAACACCGTTATCGGCTATAATTCTTCCAACATCACCTATAACACCGGGAACATCGGTATTTCTAAATAGAATCATTTTACCTTTTGGCTCTAAGTCCAACTTATAATTATCAATCTCTATAATTCGTTGTATATCTTCACCAAATACTGTTCCACTTATTCTAAATATGGAGTTTAGAGTAGTCAATCTAATAGAGATTCTATTTGCAAGTCCAGAGCTATTTTTCTGTTTCTCTCTCTCAATCTCTATACCTATATCTTTGGCTATAAACTCTGCATTTACATAGTTTACACTCTCTTGAAGAGACTCTTTTAAGATTCCAACAGTGGCGAAAGTTGTTAATGAATCTATATAGTTTGAAACCTCTCCCTCTGTAATAATTTTAATCTTTTTAATCTTATCTCTTGTAGCTTGAGCCGACATGTGTCCCATTTTCTGAATTAACTCAAGATATGATTTTAAGAACTCTGGTAAATCACTCTCTTTAATAGGTAGATTGAGTGCATTGGGATAGGCGATACCTTTTGCACTTAATATAGCAGCTTCAACAGCTTGAGTTGCAATATTTTGTTGAGACTCTTTCGTATTTGCTCCAAGATGAGGTGTTACTGTAACATTATCTAAATCTAAAAGTGGATGAGTAGTAGCAGGTTCTTTGCTAAATACATCAATTCCAGCCATAGCAATCTTACCACTTTTAAGACCCTCAATTAGAGCATCTTCATTATATAATCCGCCCCTTGCACAGTTAATTAAAACCACTCCATCTCGCATCTTATCTATCTCTCTAAAACTAATCATATCGATTGTCTCTTTAGTTTTTGGAGTGTGGATTGTAATAATATCACAATCCAATATATCATCAAAATTAGTAGTATAGGCAATATCAAGGTCTGTGGCTTTGCATGGGTCAATATATGGATCATAGGCAATAACCTCCATCTCAAAGGCTTTTGCTCTCTTTCCTACTCTGGAACCAATATTTCCAAATCCTATAATTCCAAGTTTTTTATCTTTCAACTCTGTCCCATACCAATCTTGTCTTCTCCAGACTCTATCCTGCTTTAAATTATTGTGTGCATAGGGAAACTTTCTGACACATGAGAGCATATGCGCCATAGTAAGTTCAACTGCAGCAATAGTATTTGCAGTTGGAACATTCATAACAACGATGCCAAGTTTGCTACAACCATCTATATCAATATTATCAACGCCTACCCCGGCTCTGACAATCGCTTTTAATCTCTTAGCATGGTCAAGGAAAAATTTATCAACATCAGTTGAAGAGCGAGTAATGGCAACATCGGCTTTTGGAATAATCTCTGTAATTAATCTATCTTTAGGCTCGTCGGCAGAGTTTATTAACTCTATTTGAGAATCGTTGGCAAGGATATCTAACCCTTTTTGGTGAATGTGGTCACATACTACAACAGTTAATCTGGACATACTAATTTAATACCCTATCTTCTTTTTAATTGTGCTTTTAATATATCGCCAAAGGTCATACTATTATCTTGTTCTCTATTTAATCTCTCTAAGGCTTCTCTCTCTTCTCTTCTCACCAATCTACTCACAGATACTCTAATTCTATCACTCTTAGCATCAATAAAGGTGATAATAGCTCTTATATTCTGTCCCTTCTCTATCTTATCAGCTTTCAATGGTCCAAGGTCTTCTAAGCGTAAAAGAGCATCTACTCCATCTTCTAAGGACAGAAAGATACCAAAATCTTTTTTATCTTTTACTTTTCCCTCGACAATATCACCAACCTTATGATTTTTTGCAAAAATAGTAATTGGAGACTCCTCAAGAGCCTTTTTACTCAGGGAGATTTTTCCATTCTCTCTATCTATTTTAATGATTTTTACAGTAACCTCTTGACCTTTCTTAAGAGAATTTTTTGCATTTTTCGATTTATCCCAAGATATTTCCTGATTGTGGAGTAGTCCCTCAACACTACCAAGTTTTACAAATGCTCCAAAATCTGTAATAGAAGATATTTTTCCGGTTACAACATCTCCAACTTTATGTTCTGATGCAAATATATCTATAGGCTTAGGCAAAAGAGTTTTTCTGCTTACCCTAAGTCGTCTTTGAGCCTTATCTATCTCAATAATCTCTACATCGAGTTCTTCACCAATCTTAATATAATCTTTAGGGTGTTTTACATTTTTATCCCAAGATATTTCAGATACATGTAAAAATGCCTCTAACTCATCTCCAAGGTCAACAAATGCACCATAAGGCTCAATATTGGATACAGTTACAGTTACAGTATCTCCAATCTTCAATGTTTCATCTATATCTTTCCAAGGATCAACAGTAGCATCTTTAATAGATAGTGATAGATGTCTCTTCTTCTTATCATAATCGATAGCAGTTACATTAACCTCATCACCCTCTTTATAATATTTTGCAGGATTAACTGGACCTTTATGGGATATTTGAGAGTAGTGAACCAATCCGTCCATTCCACCTACATCTACGAACATACCATAAGTTGTAATTTTCTTAATAACTCCCCGCACAATAGCATTATTTTTCAAAAGTTTATCAACAATCTCTTGTGTTTCAGCCCTTTCTCTATCAATTAACTCTTTTCTTGAGACTATTACACTCTTCTTCTCCTTATCAACTTTTACAATAAGGGCTTTTACCTTTTTACCTATGGGATTAATCTTGGGAGAGATATATGAGAGTGTTTTTGGCATGAAGAACTCCAATCCAGATACATCTACAACGAAACCTCCCTTATTCTTCTTAGTTATAACACCCTCAATGATATACTCTTCGTCATCATTATACTCCTCTATAAACTCAGCGAGAGCCACTCTCTTCTCTGCCAATTCATAGGATATATTTGCCCTCTCACCTCTAAATCCAGTAATAACAACAGGGATAGTATCTCCCACCTCAAACATAATATTTCCATCTTCATCTTTAATCTGCTCAAGAGACATAAACGCCTCATTCTTTCTACCTATATCAACCACTACCTGATTATCGTCTTCATCGATTCTTACAATCACACCATCTATTAAATCACTATCTGAATCAGATTTTTTAAACGATTCCTCTAACATCGCTTCAAAATCAACATCTTCCATTTCGATATCTTCGAATTTCATACTCACAATTCCTTGCCTAGCCTAATTTTGGGCTAATTATACAATATTTTTTTTAATAGGAAATGAATTAAAGAGGATTTAATCTTTAATTTGATTAATTCTCTCAATAACATTTTGGACTATCCAATCGGGGGTAGATGCACCTGCCGATATGCCACAAAGCTCTTTATCTTTAAACCATTCCCTTTTAAGCTCCTTCTCATTCTCTATTAGATAACTATCTTTACAGTTTCTACTGGCGATACTATGGAGCTGTTTTGTATTTGATGAGTGTTTTCCCCCAATTATTATCATAATATCGGCTCTCTTAGCCAACTCTTCGGCTGCATCTTGATTTTCAAATGTGGCATTACAGATGGTATTAAATACCCTAACCTCTTTATGTTTTAATACTAAAGCATTTACTATTTTTAAAAAATCTTCAGGTTTTCTTGTAGTCTGTGCAACAACTGCAACCTTACCTCTTAAAGGCAATCTATTCAACTCATCTTTATCTAAGACAATATAGGCATCTTCTCCATCTGCATAACTAACAACCCCTTTAATTTCAGGGTGATTTTTATCTCCAAAAATAATGACAGAGTATCCCGCTTTACTCATCTTTTCAACTATCTGTTGGGGTTTAGTAACATATGGGCAGGTGGCATCAATCACCCTATTATTCTGCTCTTTTAAAATTTTTAACTCATTTTTTGGTATTCCGTGGGTTCTAATTACAACTGTCTCATCTCTCTTTATATCTTTTAAACTATTTGCTAATCCTATATTAAAACCCTCTTTAAGTCTATTGATCTCATCTCTATTGTGAATCAATGGACCATAAGTTAAACTATCTTTATGTTTTTCAGCTATATTAATTGCTCTTTTTACTCCATAACAAAATCCATAACTGGAAGCTAACTCTATTTTCATATTTATCCTATTTTTTAAGAGAGAATTTTAACTAAGAGAAGATAAAAGTTAGACACTTTATATGTGTCTAACTTATTTTAAAGGTTATTAAAGAGATTATCGGCAGAGTCTGCTGTCTCCTCAACCTCCTCTTCAGTTGGAATTTGGTCTAAATATGGTTGTAGTTCCTTCGCCGTCTCTGCAATATGTGCCTGTGCCTCTTCAATCGATTTTATAGCACCACTGTAACCTTCAACCCCCTCAATAGCTTGGAAAAGGGTAGCAAGTTCATCATCTCCAACAGGAACCATTGTAGTTCCACTTGAAGCAATTGCATCTAATACATTTTTAGTTATCTCAATTCCATTTGAGGCATCTCCATCGTTATCTAATGTTTGAAGCAGTCTCGCATTTTCAATTTTATCCTCAATAACTATTACATTGTCTTCCAATTTTGATGGATCAACTTTTCTCAATACAATATCTGCAAGTTTAAATATACACTCTTTACCCTTTTCAAATCTGAATGTTCCATTATCATCAGTTACACCCTCTTGATTTCCACAATCATAACTCACCCCCTTGACAGGGCTATCAACATAGTGTCCTATCCCTATATTATCTGGTATAGAGCTATTTACATCAGAAATATTTGTATCTGGTATAGATTTATTAACATCAGTGAGATTTACATCTGGTGATGAACTATTTGCATCTCCTATACTATTTATAGCATCTTCTAAATCTGAAATAGTGGTATTGTTTTTATCACTATCACTACCACTTCCACATCCATTAAATCCAACTATAACTCCCAGAGCTACTATTGCAACTATTAACTTTCTCATTTTATCCCCTTTTCTAATATTCACTATTGGCTTTCTCTAACTCCTCAAACATCTTAAGTCTGCTCATCTCTTCATCTTTTCTCTTATTAAATCCTTTCAAAGTGCTGTTTTGAATATTTGTCATAGTATCAATTCCGCTAACCTTATCACTTGTTGATACCACACCCACATTTAACTTTTTATCTGTCTCAATTTTACTATTTTTAATATCGACTGTCTGCATGAGTTGTTCTCTATCTTTATCAACTTGTGAGCCTATAATTACCCTATCTCCATCAATATCTTTAAAATCATTTCTATTCATTCTAACATTTTTAATCTCTATTGCTCTATATGTTTTAGTTATCTTATTTGTATCTACTTTTTGATTAAGTTTACCACTCTCTAACGCCTTCTTAAACTCCTCCTTTCCATTAATCTCTGTATAACTGGCATCTCCCATATGTGAATAGGCTCTATTCTTTGCCATTGTCTTATTGAAAGACTCTTTTGCCTTGGAGTGTCTCGCGTTAAAGCTATCTCCAAGATACATATTTTCTCCACCATTTAAAATGACCACGACAGTTACCATTAAACCTATAATAAATTTATCTCTCATCTCACATCCTTTAGAATCTATTAGTTCGCTTAATATTTACCTCTATTCCAACGCTACTATTTTCCATTTTTGTCTTTTTATCAATAACATTTATTGTCTGATTTTTACGCATCTCTATTCCATTATGGACTCTATTCATATTTATAAAATCATGAAATGATTTCGATTGTATTTTCTTTATCTTGCCTACTCTCAGTAACTCTTTTAACTTTTTACGACTATCCCAAGAGAGGTCAGGAATTAAATCATAAGGGGTTTTTCCATTATTATCAGTTATACTCTTAGATGCACCAGCCTCTAAGAGTTGCTCTACGATATCGAGATACCCCTTTTGTGCTGCTATATGGAGTGCTGTCTGTCCATACTTATTTCTAATATTTAAGAGGGTTCCCATATCAATTAGATAGCTTGCAATTCCAAGATATCCATAATATATCGCCTCTTGAAGGGCAGTTCCATAAAATATTCCCCCCTTACGAGATAGTAAAATTTTCTGCCTTACCAGATACTCAACAACTCTTCTCTTTCTAAATCTAACAGCATAGTGTAGAAGGGTATCATCACTTGGACTGATATAGTCAATGGGAACTTTTTTTAACAACTCCTTAGTAGCAGGAACCCCTTTTTTAATAGCAGATATAATCTCTCTCTCTGAAATTTTTGCTCCATTGAGATATACTACTCCTACAAAAAGTATTAAAATGGTAAACAGTATCTTCTTTAACATGATTAATCCTTCTATTTGATATGTATTATATCGGCAACTCCGTCAATATCTTTCTCTATTTTTGGGTTGCCTCTATATTTAATTTCAGCTGTGCCATCAACCGAAAGTCTCATCTTTCTACTAACATTGATTCTAATATCAGCAGAACCATCGACAATTATATCTGCATCTTTTACTACACTATCTAACATATCTATATTAGATGTTCCATCTATTTTACATGAGAAACTATCTAATTGATAATCCTTTACAATTATATCTGAAGCTCCATTAACTCTCAATTTGTTTA
>JALWZK010000126.1 GCA_027002665.1 Campylobacteraceae bacterium
ACATAAACTGTTTTATTTAAATATTTTTTAAAGATTAGAAATAAATTTATATTATAACTGTGTTTTTAGTTTTAGTGAGGAGATTTTCTAAATTATAAACTTAACTCTCTCTCCTATATGCATCCAAATAGAATCCTTTCCACCTCTTATGCACCCAAAACCACTCTTGAGGTCTATTTGAGATAACCTTTTGCATAATATCAGATTGAGCCTGTGTCATTTTTAGAATATCATCTTCTCTATTGGAGCTTTTAACTATCGGTATGGGATTGTAAAATGTAATAGTATAATCTCTATAATTATCGGTTGAAATAAAGACAGGTATCACTGTGGCATTTAGATTTCGACTTAGAATAGAGGCTAATGGGGATTGGAATACCCTTTTATTGAAAAATTTAACTTCAACTCCTCCCTGTTTTTTACCGAGATGTTGGTCTAATAGAACTCCCACCATCTTATTAGCTTTTAGGGCTTTCAACAGACCTCGCATTGCACCTTTTCTATAAATCATCTTTACGCCAAACTGCTCTCTATTTTTTATAAGAACTCTATCCATAATAGGGGAGTCCAATTTTCGTCCAACTATAATTAATTCTGTTTTAAACATAGAGACTATTGCAGGGGGAATTAACTCCCAATTTCCATAGTGTGCCGTCATCAAGATAATTTTCTGTTTCGCTTTAATGGCATCTTTCAATATATGGCTATTTTTAAACTCTATATCCTTTAAAATTTCATCTGCTCTTTTGCCATTTCTCTTCATAAATCCAATAATGGTTTGAAGTAGATTATAAAATGTATATTTTCCAATTCTATCTCTATCTTCTTGGGTTAATTTATCCCCAAATGCCAATTTTAGATTTACATTGATAATATGGCGATGTTTGGTATCAAGTCTATAGGCAAGAGATGATATGGCTTTTAATATATAATCCATTACCCTTTTGGGTAGTATTTTTGATAAAAGTGTAAAAAAATTATATATAGATAGATAAAAATAGTCTCTCATATATTATCTTTTAATTTTAAAGAAGTCTAAATACCAATCTACAAATTTATCAATCCCCTCTTGAATAGGTGTGTTCGGTTTATAGCCTAAATCTTCTACTAAATCTGTCACATCAGCATAGGTGGCCGGGACATCACCTGCTTGAATTGGCATCATATTCTTCTGTATCGTAACCCCTAAGCTATTCTCAATAGCTTTAATAAAATCCATAAGTTTTACAGGATTGTTATTGCCTATATTGTAAATTTTATATGGGGCAGAAGATATTGAGTCTCCTCTGTTTGGTTTTGCAGGATTATCAATTACTCTAATAACTCCCTCCACAATATCATCAATATATGTAAAATCTCTTAGCATATCTCCATTATTAAATACATCTATACTTTTACCCTCTACTCCCGCCTTTACAAATAGAAATAGAGCCATATCGGGTCTTCCCCAAGGTCCATATACGGTAAAAAATCTGAGTCCTGTGGTTGAAATTCCATATAGATGAGAGTATGTGTGTGCCATAAGCTCATTAGATTTTTTAGTAGCAGCATATAGAGATATTGGATAATCGACACTATCTTTTGTAGAAAATGGTAACCTCTTATTTAATCCATAGACAGATGAGCTTGAAGCGTAGGAGAAATTTTTAACTCCATGGTGGCGAATAGCCTCAAGTATATTTATAAATCCAACAATATTACTATCTATATAAGCATAGGGATTTATAAGACTATATCTAACTCCAGCTTGAGCAGCAAGATTACAGACTGCGTCAAATTTCTCATCTTCAAAAATCCTATTTAAATTCTCTCTATCCTCTAAGTTAAGTTTTATAAATTTTAAATTCCTATTTTTTGATGAGGTTATTACTGAGTTATACTCTATATCCTTTCCATCTTCTATAC
>JALWZK010000127.1 GCA_027002665.1 Campylobacteraceae bacterium
AATTAAACGAAAAGGAGAAAATGTGAAAATTACAAATTTAAGTCTAACAGCTATTATGGCTTTGGGTATAATGAGTGTTGCAAATGCAGATGTGGATGTAAAAATCGGTGGTCAGGGTGTTCTCTATTATCAAACTATGGATAAAGGTGGGGATGCAGATCTATTTGACCATGCTCCTAACTCTAAGGCAAATGCAGGTTTACAACTTAACTTAAATGCAGACTTAGGTAATGGGTTTGGCCTTGGTTATCAAGAGACATTCCTTGGAACACTGGGGCTTGAAAAAAACCTTGTTGGTGGTGTAATGCAAAAGGCTGGTGAAAAGCTAAATGACCACGGAACAACAAAAATTTTCGTTACTAAAAAGATTGGAAATACTACTCTAAAAATGGGTCGTCAAGAGCTTCCAAAATCTCTATCTCCATTGGCATTCTCAGAGGGGTGGAATGTATTTAAAAATACATTTGATGCAGCAGTAGCGATTAATAGTGATATTCCAGATACAACCTTAGTTGGTGCATATGTTGCTCGTTCAAATACTCATGGAAACTTAGGAAGCTTCAATGATATGGCAAGTGGAAATCTACCAAGTGGGGCTTATATGCTAACTGTAGCAAATAAATCTATTAAACAGCTTCCAATTACTCTAAGTTACTACTCTCTTCCTGATTTAACAGGTCATGATGAAGGTTCTGCTATTTGGGGAGATATTCAAGTTGATGCTGGTATCCCTGTTAAATTTGGACTTCAAGGTGGACAGATTGCACCTGAAAATAATTTAGATGATACTACAGCATTTGGTGCTAAAATAACAGGGAAAGCTGGTCCTGTAGCTCTAAAATTGGCATACTCAACTGTTGATGATGGAACTATTCCAATTCGAAATGTTGGAACATGTGTTAAAACTCCACTATATACACAGATGATACTTAATCAAAAGGCTATAAGTAAAGATGCTGATACAGTAATGGTTAAGGCTGCAATGCCTGTAGGACCAGGTAAACTTATTGCCCAATATGGTGCTACTACAGCAAATGATAAAAACCTCAATGGGGATGGTAATGACTATAATGAATTAGATGTTATATATAAATTTAAAGCACTTGGAACAACTATGTTAGCCGCTTATGTAATGAGTGACTTAGATAGTGCAGATGACCCTAATAATATTATCCGTTTCTGGACAAGATATAAATTCTAATATTTAAATTATCTACCCCCTTATTTTTTTGGGGGGTAGTTTATGCTAAGGCTTTTCTCATCTCTACTTGTAGATATTTCGAAATACTGTTCCAAGGATTTCCATCAAATCCATCTTCTGTAAAGTATATATAGCTAAATTTATGTTCTCTTGCAAAAGAGATTAAATCATCAACTATATTATCTTCAAGTTTATATACAAGTATAGATAGTTTTGTATTTGCTGTCGGACTATTATATCTTTTTGGTGGATTCTCCAATAGTTTTCTCGCTGTATGTTCATAAGTTACTACAATATTTGCAATGCCACTATCTATATATCTCTGGTCTGTAGTAATCCCCGCATTTAAAATGGTAAAATCTAAACCTCTACCTCTCGCTTGATTTGTCAGGTTTGTATAGTAGTCTAAATATTCTATATCTGTCGAAGTCTCATCAAAGAATATTCCACTAACTCCACTACTCTTATATATTCTACTCCATGCCTCGATATCACTTATAACCTCATCTATATCTCGCTCTCCATATTGAGTAGATACATAACCTATAACTCTAATATTTGCATCTTTCAGCTCTTTAATAGCTCTTGTATAGTTACTATCTTCACTATCAAAGTGTCCATTAGTTGGATTTACAATAGCCGTAACTCCTACATTTGGATTGCTATTTTTAATATCTATTAACTCCTGCCAAGCTCCATCTTTTGGATAAATATATAGAGGTATTAAAATCTCTAAATCCTCTTTCTGATTATCTAATCTATCTTGTAATAGTTTAGTTAGCCACTCTGCTACTCTTTTAAATGAGACATTTTTATTCCCATCTTCATTTACCAATCTATTTTTATATGGTGTTTTAAATCCCAGATGATATATTCCATCAAAAACTCTATTTATTGCATTTTTTCCAAAGAGTTTAGTTTTTGCTCCATCTTTTACAACCTTATGGAAACCTGTTTCACTATCCTCCTCATCATCTCCATGTAACTCTGCCCATCTTGCCGAATAGTTTTCTACTAAATAGCTATTGATAGCCTTTATATCATCTTTTGTAAATTTTCCACCACTTCCTACATTGGTAACATCGATAGCCTCTATAATAAGTTTATTCATCTCATTAGCACTATCTGCACCAATACGCATATCTCCTGTTGATATCTTTCCATTCAATCCCGTATCACTATAGATAATATCTATAACACTATCCAATTGAGTATCTGTCTCACCTACTACCTCTGTAACAGCTGGATTTATAAGTCTATTCGAGGCTAAATCATCTTTTAGTAGCCTATTTAACCATTCTGCTACATTTTTAAAAGTTGCATTTTTATTCCCATCTTCATTTAGAAGCCTATTTTTTAGATGTGTCTCAAAACCCAGATGGTATATACTATCAAATATCTTATTTATTGCATTTTTACCAAAGAGTCTCGTTTTTGCTCCATCATTTACAACTCTATGAAATCCTGTCTCACTATCCTCTTCATCATCTCCATGTAGGACTACCCATTCAGCATTATAATTATGAAAGATATAATCATTAAGCTCTCTTGTATCGGCTATTGAGATTTTTTTATCATTTGCCAGACCTCTATTAATGATAGCCTCTAAGATTATCTCATTCATTCGCTTAGCTGAGTTTATAGCTACCTCTATATCCTCTTTGGTTACTCTCTTATTTAATCTTTTATCATCTCTAATAATAGATATAACCCTATCCAATCCACTTGTAGTTGGAGTTACACTATCTGCTATAGATAGCGACGGTGTCAATCCAAATAGTGGAATGGCACATACCCCTTTTAAAAAATTTCTTCTTTTCATCTTTTATCCTTAAAGATAACATCTTAACTTAAATTTATTATATAATATTTTAACTTATTGTTAAATTAATTTTAAATATGATATTATTTAAATTTAAATGGATATAAAAAGATAAGAGAGATGCACCAAATAACTCTAAATGAATTTAAAGACGCAGTGGAGACATTAGGGCTACTCACATTGACAACTCGAGAAGATGTCAGGAAGAGATATTTAAAGCTTTCAAAACAATATCACCCTGATATGGAGGGTGGAGATATTAAAAAGTTTCAGAAAATTCGAGAAGCTTATGAGATATTGAGTAACTATATGGATAATTTTAGATTTCTATTTGATGAAGAGGAGTTTAAACGACAAAACCCAATCTTAGTTTCAAATTTTAATGATTTGTGGATTGAGAAGGATTAATTTGTTTTAAGAGAGGTAAAACCTCTCTTAGATTAATTAGTTTCTTTTTTCAATAATCTCTTTTGCAATATTGCTCGGCACCTCTTCATAGTGGTCAAACTCCATTGAGTAGGTTGCACGACCTTGAGTCATTGAGCGAAGGTCAGTTGAGTAACCAAACATCTCTGCAAGAGGGACAAAGGCATTGACAATTTTATTTCCACCTCTATCGCCCATACCTGTTACCTGTCCTCTTCTCTTAGAGACATCTCCAATAACATCTCCCATAAACTCTTCTGGAACTTCAACTTCAACTTTCATCATAGGCTCTAAGATAACCGGATTGGCCTCCATTGCACCCGCTCTAAAACACATTGAACCAGCCAATTTAAAAGCCATCTCCGATGAATCGACATCATGGTAACTTCCATCATAGAGAGTTACTTTTACATCTTCAACCGGATAACCTGCTTGGATACCTCTCTGCATAGCCTCTTGAATACCTTTATTTACCGGTTGGATAAACTCTTTCGGAATAACTCCACCCTTAATCTCATCGACAAACTCATATCCAGAACCCGGCTCTCGTGGCTCAATTTTTAGGAACACATGTCCATATTGACCTCTACCACCTGTCTGTTTAGCATACTTATACTCTTTAGTGACACTCTTTCTAATGGTTTCACGATATGCAACTTGTGGTGCACCAACTTCAGCATCAACTTTAAACTCTCTCTTCATTCTATCAACAATAATCTCAAGGTGTAACTCACCCATACCGGAGATAATAGTCTGTCCAGACTCATCATCTGTAGTAACTCTAAATGATGGGTCCTCGGCAGCCAATTTACTTAGAGCAACACTCATCTTCTCTTGGTCAGCTTTAGTTTTTGGCTCAACAGCAACAGAGATAACTGGGTCAGGAAAGTCCATTCTCTCCAATACAACCTTCTCTTTTTCGGAACAGAGGGTATCCCCTGTAGTTGTATTTTTAAGTCCAACGACAGCACCAATCTCTCCCGCATAAATCTCTTTAATCTCTTCTCTCTTAATTGCGTGCATCTTCATAATTCTACCGATACGCTCTTTTTTACCTTTTGTTGAGTTGAGAACATAAGAGCCTGACTCTAAGGAGCCTCGATATACACGGATAAATGTGAGCTGTCCAACATATGGGTCTGTCATAATCTTAAATGCAAGTGCGGCAAACTCCCCATCGTCTGTAGATTCCACCTCAACCTCTACGGTCTCATCTTCCATTAGAGTTCCCTTAATAGGAGGAGCCTCAACTGGAGATGGGAGATAATCGACAATAGCATCGAGAAGTGTCTGGACACCTTTATTTTTAAATGCTGTTCCCGGCATCATTGGAACAACTGCCATTCCAATAGTCGCCTGTTTAATGGCCTCTCTAATCTCCTCTTGAGTAATCTCTTCACCCTCAAGGAACTTCTCCATCATCTCTTCATTGCCATCAATCTCAGATAGAGTCTCTAACATCTTCTCTCTATACTCTTCTGCTTGATCTTGAAGCTCCTCTCTAATCTCCTGCTCATAGTATGCCGAACCCATAGCAGCTTCAGCATCCCATACAATCTCCTTCATCTTTACAAGGTCAATAACGCCCTCAAAATTCTCTTCAGAGCCGATTGGGAGTTGAATTATAAGCGGGTTACCATTGAGTCTCTCTCTAATCTGTCTCTCAACTTCAAAGAAATCGGCGCCAACTCTATCCATTTTATTTACAAATACTAAAGATGGAACTCCATATCTATTTCTCTGTCTCCAGACTGTCTCACTTTGAGGTTGAACCCCACCAACAGCACAGAAGATAGATACAGCACCATCAAGCACTCTCATAGACCTCTCAACTTCAATAGTAAAATCGACATGTCCCGGAGTGTCAATTATATTAATCTGTTTACCACGCCACTCACAAGTGGTAGCCGCAGAGGTAATTGTAATTCCTCTCTCCTTCTCCTGCTCCATCCAGTCCATAGTAGCAGCACCATCATGAACTTCACCAATCTTATGCTCAACCCCTGTATAGAATAGTATTCTCTCTGTGGTTGTGGTCTTTCCTGCATCTATATGTGCCGCAATTCCAATATTTCTTACATCTTCAAGTTTATGTGTTCTTGCCATAGCTATATTTCCTTACCATCTATAGTGAGCAAAAGCTTTATTTGCTTCAGCCATTCTATAAGTATCCTCTTTCTTTTTAAAAGCAGAGCCTTTCTCTGATGCGGCATCTATTAACTCATTTGCTACTCTCTCAACCATTGTTCTCTCATTTCTCTTTCTCGCCGCATCAATTATCCATCTAATAGCAAGAGTCTGTTGTCTTGCAGGTCTCACCTCAATAGGAACCTGATAAGTTGCTCCACCTACTCTTCTACTCTTTACTTCCATAACGGGCTTAACATTATCAATCGCCTTATTGAATATATCAATCCCCTTTTCTCCAGATTTCTCTTCAATTCTCTTTAGTGCAGAGTAAACAATCTTCTCTGCTATAGATTTTTTACCATCTAACATTACACAGTTTACAAATTTTGTTAAAACTTTAGAACCATATATTGGGTCTGGCAATACAGTTCTAACAGGCGCTCTTCTTCGTCTCATATATATTTCCTTATCTTCAATCTCTTTGATTTACTCAATTTTTGTCCCCGAAGGTATATTGACAAAAACTGCTTAAAGCTTATCTATTTTAAAGCTTAAACTCTACTGTTTTGGTTTCTTAGTTCCATATTTAGAACGAGCAACAGTTCTACCATTAACTCCAGAAGCATCTAATGCACCACGAATAATATGATACTTAACTCCCGGTAAATCCTTAATTCTTCCGCCTCTTACAAGCACAATTGAGTGTTCTTGAAGGTTGTGTCCCTCTCCACCAATATAGGAGATAACTTCAAATCCACTTGTCAATCTAACCTTTGCTACCTTTCTTAGAGCAGAGTTAGGTTTTTTTGGAGTAGTGGTATATACTCTTGTGCAAACACCTCTCCTCTGAGGACAGCTAACTAATGCTGGTGATTTTGATTTCTTAATCACTTTCTTTCGCTCTTTACGAACCAATTGATTAATCGTAGGCAATATAATTCCTTTCTTAAAATATTTTTGTTGAATTAAAATCTGAACATGAAAGTCCCTAAAAAACACCTTAAATGTTTTTTGGGAAACCTCAAATCCTTAAAAAATAGTGCATATTATACCCAAATTTACTTTTTATAAAATTATTTTT
>JALWZK010000128.1 GCA_027002665.1 Campylobacteraceae bacterium
TAGTTATTGGTACAGGTGATTTAAGTGAGATAGCTCTTGGTTGGAGTACATATAATGGTGACCATATGAGTGCTTATGCTCTAAACTCTGGAGTACCTAAGACTCTTATAAAATATGTAATAGAGTATTATAAGAGTAATAAAAAAATATCTCATATTATTGACAATATATTAAATACTCCAATTAGCCCAGAACTCTTGCCACATAAAGATAATAAGATAACTCAAAAGACAGAAGATATTATAGGCTCATATAGATTAAATGATTTTTTCCTATACCACTTTATAAAATATGGAGCAGAACCATCTAAGATACTATTCTTAGCCGAAATCGCTTTTAGAGATGAGTTTAGTAGCCAAGAGATTAAAAAGTGGCTTAAGAGCTTTATATGGAGATTCTTCACTCAACAGTTTAAACGCTCATGTATGCCAGATGGACCAAAAGTTGGAACAATATCCTTAAGCCCCAGAGCAGATTGGAAAATGCCAAGTGATGCAGATATGGAGGTTTGGTTGGAGGATATTCTATGAATTTTCAAAAATTGGATAATTTAAAAAATAAACTTAACAGTTATAGACCATTGGACCCTGTTATACTAAAAAATCTAAGAGAAGACTTGATTTTAAAGTGGACTTATAACTCCAATGCGATTGAGGGAAATACTCTAACTCTCAATGAGACAAAAGTGGTCTTAGAGGGTATTACTATTGGAGGTAAGAGCTTACGAGAACATTTTGAAGCTATTAACCATAAAGAGGCAATTCTATTTGTTGAATCTTTAGTTGAAAAAGGTGAGATGTTAAGCGAACATACTATTAAGTCACTACATAGACTTATTTTAAAAAATATAGATGATAAAAACGCAGGGTGTTACAGAAAAATAAATGTATTGATTTCAGGTGCAACACATCGTCCACCCAATCACTTTGAAGTTGCAACTAAAATGGAGGATTTTATAACATGGTATAGGACCAAAGCCCAAACTCTACATCCAATAGAGAGAGCCTGTCGTGTGCATATTGATTTTGTAGGCATACATCCATTTATAGATGGTAATGGAAGAACCTCTCGACTCTTAATGAATTTTGAATTAATGAAAAATAGATTTCCTCCTGTAGTATTAAAAGTAGAAAATCGTTTAGCCTATTATGAAGCTTTAGATAAAGCCCATACCTTAGGAGATTATAAACCTTTTATCTCTTTAATCTCTGCATTGGTTGAAGAGAGCTTTGAACCATATTGGTTTGTCTTAGGAGTGGATTAAAAATGAGTGTGGTTTTTGATGGTAAGAGGGTTTGGGTGAGGAGATAGGTTTCACTCTCACTTAATTATCGTTTTGATATTATTATAATCCAAAAACGATAAAAGGTTAAATATGTTTGTCAATCGTCAAAAAGAGTTAAGATTATTAGAAGAGGAGTATCTAAACAGTAATTTTAGATTTACTATAGTTTATGGACGACGGCGAGTAGGTAAAACAACACTCTTAAAAGAGTATATATCTGCTAAACCATATATCTATTTTTTAGTAACATTAGAAGCATTACCTACCGTTATAGAGCGATTTCAAAATTTAGTGGCTGATTTTTTAGAAGATGAATTTCTTAGAGAGATTAAATTTAAGAGTTTTGAACAGATTTTTTCCTATTTAGTTAAACAAAATCTCTCTAAAAAAGTTGTGGTTGTTATTGATGAATTTCAGTATCTTGGAAAACTTGATATGTCTATCCGACAAGAAAAACCTACAAAAATCTCCAAAATAGTATTAAGAAATCTGTAAATCTTTACTTTATCGTTTGAGTAGTACTTGACAACTACTCTTTACCTGCATCACTATTCCACTTCAAATAGAGACACTATTAATCTCATATTGAAGATTTCTATTTAATAGAAGGA
>JALWZK010000129.1 GCA_027002665.1 Campylobacteraceae bacterium
TAAATAAGGGATTTTTGCCACTATAGGTGCATTTTAAATCTTATCTATTTAGATATAATTTCCACGCGAATGGACAAATTAAAAAAAAGGATACACGATGTGGATTAATTCAACAATAATTAAAATTAATCTTGATAAAGATGTAATTGATACATTTAAGAAATATGCAAAGATAGGTGGAGTTCTATTTATTGTTTTAGGGCTTATTGGAATTTTCTTTCCGACCTTTATGACATTGGGAACTTTAGTTTTTGTCACCTATCTTATGCTATTTGCAGGAGTGAGTTCAGCAACTTTAACATGGATGAGTAATCGCAAAGATTGGGCAGGTTGGCTTAAAAGTTTACTTCTTATTGGTGTGGCACTCTATATGATATTCTATCCAGTAGGTGGAATAGCAACCTTAGGACTACTATTTAGTTTCTATTTCTTTATGGACTCTTTTGGAAGTTTTGGCTTAGCGTTTTCAGCTACTGATAAAAAACATAAATGGGTCTGGATTCTTAATGCAATAACCTCACTTGCATTAGCTATAATTTTTATTATTGGTTGGCCACTCACATCACTATGGCTTGTTGGACTTTTTGTAGGAATTAGTCTATTTCTGGATGGAGTAGCACTTATTGTTGGTGGTTATACCATTGATAATTTAGAAAAAGAGGCAACTAAAGAAGAGAATAAGGAGTAGAAAATGGATATGGTAGAAAAAGAGTTAGAGAGTAGAAGAAAAGCTATTGCAAAGGAGGTAGAACTCCTATTTAAAGCAAATATGAAATTTACTAATTGGGATGTGCCTGAGGCAGATGATACAAAAGCTGCTAAACTTCTAATAAAGATTATTAAGGAAGAGATAGCAAAAATTGAAGCAGATATTGAAGCAGGGAAATATGAGAATTACTAATAAAAAAGTTCTCTTGTCTATATCTTCTTCTCAATGCTCTATTTATAAAGATATTTAAACAAAAAATAATATAATTATAAAAAAGGATAAGATATGAAGAAGATAAAAAACATATTGGCAGTAATTGACGACTCTAAGACAAATCGAAATATTTTTAAAAGAGCAATAAGTTGTGCAAAGACTTTTAATGCAAAAAAAATTATTATTCTATATACTATCCATATACCGTTTTTTGACCTACCATTTTATACAAAAAATGTTCCCATTGATAAGGAGAAAGTTAAAGCGAATATAGATAGTATATTTAATGAATTAAATGGTGATAATATCCCTCACTACACAGTGGTCTATTTTGGAGATAAAACAGATAGAGCTATAGTTGAGGCAAAGAAAGATGGTGTTGATATTATTATTACAGGTGACCACATCGAATATGAGAAAGTTATTAGAGAGTCTCAAAAATCACTCTTAGTTGTAAAAGATGGTTATAAGGAGTATAAAAATATATTGATACCTACAGACTTAACCTCAAAATCTAAAGAGAGTATAGAGTTTATTAAGAGATATTTTGGTAACTCTAAACTTAGCTTAGTTCATGGATATGAAAATATTGCCGTCACTATGAGCTTATATGACATAGGTTATATCGATATGGTTAATTATCAAGAGGAGAATAGAGAGATAGCAAAAAAACTATTGGAAGAGTTCTCAAAAGAGGTCGGCTTAGATGGTGAACTTACAGATGCCTCATTCTCTCTACCCTACGGTATTTTAGAGTATATTAAAAACAAGAAACCCGATTTAATAGTTGTTGCTTCTCATAGTAAAGAGGGGAATTTTTTTGTTGGTTCAACATCCAGTTATCTTGCAAAAGAGTCACCTTGTGATGTCTTTATATACAATTGATTTTTAGGATAAATTTGATACACTTATTAAAAAAAGGAAAAAATGCGATAGATAACAATAAATATAAATCCATCTATCCATGAAC
>JALWZK010000130.1 GCA_027002665.1 Campylobacteraceae bacterium
ATTAAATAGAGTATTATCTATACTATCAATATCTAACCAGATATTCTGAATTTTTGGATTACTATTTAATCTTTTAAGCTCTCTGCTGGTAGAGAATGTAATATTATCGATTCCAAAATATTTAAAATATCTCTCAATATATATATCCAACTGTTTCGGAGTTTTAGAACTTTGGTATCTTGCAATAGAGAGAGAGGTATCTATATCTTTACTACTAAGTTCTGTGCTGTCTAAGACCTCTTCCAGCTCAAGCGTAAAGTAGAATTTTGTCCCCTTCTCCTTTTCACTCTCCAATTTAAGTTCACTCCCCATAAGCTCTAAGAACTTCTTGGAGATGGTCAATCCTAAACCTGTCCCTCCATATTTTCTTGTAATTGAGACATCAGCTTGTGCAAATGCAGAGAATACATTTAACTGTTGCTCTTTTGTCATACCAATACCATTATCTTGAATAGTGAATAGAATCTTTACTCTATTATCTATCTTATCCAATTTAGTTATCTCAACATTTACCATACCCCCATAGTCTGTAAATTTTATAGCATTGCTTAAAAGATTAATTAGAACCTCTTTTATCTTTACACTATCCCCAATCAATTTTTTCTCTAAGCTTGGGTCTAAATAGAAATTGAAATCGATATCTTTTTCAGATGCCTTTACCCCATAGGTCTCTATTGCACTCTCAAACTCAACAATAGGGTCAAATACTATATTTTCTAACTCAATCTTATTACTCTCTATCTTAGATAGGTCTAAAATATTATTAATAATACTAAGTAGATTCTCCGAACTCTTCTCTATTATACCTATAAACTCCAACTGTTCAGCATTTAAATCAGTGTTTTTTAGAAGTTCTGTAAATCCAACTATTCCATTTAGGGGAGTTCTTATCTCATGAGACATATTTGCCAGAAAGAGAGATTTTGACTCATTTGCCTCAAGTGCCTTGATTTTATCCTGTTTTGAATTTTCTATTAGATTCTCTAAAAAATTATACGCCTCTTTTATCCCTCTATTGGTGTGTAGATTGATACTTTTTATCTTATTTACAGTTGGACTATTAAATCTCTGGTCATCTTCCAACTCTGCTGCAGTCTTATTTAAAATATCCTCTAAACTTTTAATATTACTATTTATCTCTCTATTGGTCTTGCACCCTAAGAAGGTCAATAGAATTGAGAGTATCCAGAAAAATCCAGCTATTACCAGTATGAGTATATTTTGAAATATAAATTTATCATTTATATCGGATAGCTTACTCTCTATACTCCTCTCTATCTTAGAGAAATATTTTATTTTCTGATGGTGTAAATTAGACCACTTATCGACATCTATATTAAATCTACCATCAGTTAAATTGGATTGCAACTTAGAGTAGAGATTTGCTATATTTGCCTCAATATTTTTATACTCTTGACTATTTAAGATAGATAAGACTCTATCTCTCAAGATATCATCTCCAATAGATGCAGGACTAAATATATTTGAGCGAATATTTACACTATTATAGAAGACAATATCTCTTTTCGATAGAGGTATCTTCTTTGTTAAAAAGTAGTTAATAAAATCTCTCTCTAGTGAGCAGTTCTCTGTAGTTATATAGAGTTGTGAAAGAGGTGTTATTAGTGAGCTTATCTCATTATCAAATTTATATTTATTTATTAGAAGTTGATATTTTAGTATAGGTTGTGTTAAGGTAGCTGTATATTTTTTATAAAAAGCTGTTTGGAAGTTAACTTTTCTACTATCTACTGTTCTTCTAATAGTATCTATCTGTTTAAAATGGTAAAATATATTTTGATTATCATAGTTTATTCTTGAATTAACAAGTCCAGAAAAATATGAGTTATGATTTATAGATACCATAGATTTCTCTGCTATTTTTATTGCAC
>JALWZK010000131.1 GCA_027002665.1 Campylobacteraceae bacterium
GAGGTAAGAGAGATACTGAAAATGAGATACTCTTAGAGTTTTTAGTTGAAACAGGCTCTCACGGAGCTCACGCATTTTAAAAAAAAGGATAAAAAATGAGAAAAATACTACTTACTATACTATTTACAACAGCAATATTTGCAAAGTTAAATGTTGCAGTAACCTATAACTATCTAAGAGAGGTTACTAAAGCTATTGGTGGAGATTTAGTAGATGTTAAGGTGCTATCATCTCCTAAGCTTGACCCACACTTTATTACACCCAGACCATCACTTATTGCAAAATTAAGAAGAGCCGATTTACTTATTATTAATGGGGGACAATTAGAGATTGGTTGGCTTCCACCACTTCTAAAGAGAGCAAATAGTAGTAAAATCAATGTAGGTGGGATAGGATTTTTAGATGTTAGTGGAGCAGTTGAACTTATAGATAAACCTAAGAGCCTATCAAGAGCCTATGGAGATATTCATCCAGATGGAAATCCACACTTTGGACTCGATATTAATAATATTATACCAATAGCAAAACTTATTAGTATGAAACTATCTCAATTAGACCCTAAAAATAGCTCAACTTATAACAATAACTATAACTCCTTCTCATCTAAAATGGAGACTCTAGCTAATAGCCTAAAAGAGAAGTATAATAGTTGTCGAGGTAAAAAGGTAATTCAATACCATAAACTATTTAACTATGCACTAAGAGCTTATGGTGTAGAGAGTCTAGCAACAATAGAGCCACTACCAGGGATTAGTCCAAGCTCTAAACATACCGTAGAGGTGATAAAACTTATAAGAGAGAATGGTATTAAAACCATTTTACAAGATGTATATCATGAGAAGAAGACAGCTAAATTTATTGCAGATAAGACAGGAGCAAAAGTTAATATAGTTCCTCATGATGTTGGGGCTATTAGTGAAGCAGATAACTTAGAAGATTTCTATAAGATAGTGGGTAGGAGAATATGTCAGTAGTATCTATTCTTTACCCAGTATTTATATTAACTATTCTATTAGTCTTTATACATGCTATTTTTGGTTTAGAGATTATTAAAAGAGGTGTAATATTTACAGATTTAGCTATTGGACAGTTTGCATCTATTGGAGTTGCTATTAGTCTGCTCTTTTTTAATGGCTCATATAGTTTTATATTAACACTTATATTTGCTCTAATTGGAGCAACACTAATCTCTATCGCAACTCATAGAGTTGAGCATATAGAGGCTTTTATAGGAATGCTTTATGCTCTGGGGGCAAGTGCTATTATAGTGATACTCTCAAATACAACAGAGGGGACAGAGCTTTTTAATAGACTCCAAGCTACAGATATTCTATTTACATCAATAGAGGATTTAATAGAGCCACTACTTCTATATAGTGCTATCGCATTTATATTTTTTAAATTCTACCATAGAGTTAGTGGTTTTTATAGAGAGATGCTATTTTTTGGTCTATTGGCTCTCACCGTAACCTCATCAGTTCAACTTGCAGGAGTTCTGGTTGTATTTATGCTTCTAATAGTTCCTGCTTTCTTAGCACTTCTACAAAATAGATTTAAGAAATTACCTTTTGCATGGAGTGTTGGCTCTATTATAATTATTCTATCAATGCTCTTATCATACTATTTTGATTTACCAACAGGTTATACAATAGTATTTATTGGCTCTTTGAGTGGAATTATCGGGGGATTAGTTTAACTTTTTCGTATAAAATCTCCCGATTTACCTCCAGATTTACTCTCCAATTGTATATTTTTAATGAGCATGCCCTTATCAATAGCCTTTAACATATCATATATAGTTAGAAGTCCAATACTAACACCAGTTAGAGCCTCCATCTCAATGCCTGTTTTACCTTTAAGTTTAACCGTTACTGTCAATTTAAATGCAGGAATTTCTGGCAACTCTTCAATATCTGTCTTAATGGAGGTTAGCATTAATGGGTGACACATAGGAATTAAGTTACTTGTCTGTTTTGCACCCATGATTGCTGATATTACGGCTGTCTGTAATACAGGTCCCTTCTTAGTGGAGTTTGTAATGACTGCTCTATATGCCTCTTCAGTAACCTCTATAATACCGGAGGCAACAGCTACTCTTGTAGTATCTGCTTTATTTGATACATCTACCATTCTGGGTCTATCGTTGTTATCTAAATGAGTTAGGTCCATCTGTTTCCGTCCATAAATATCTATATAAAGCTGTAATTCAGCAAAATATTTATAATTTTAATATTTTGCCATAATATATAACAAATGTCAATACTTATTTATATATTTATATATTTTTTTTTGTAACAGTTACTTAACCTTTATTGTGATTTTAACAAAAAAATAATTATATTGGAGAATATTTATCTTAAATAAAAATTATATAAGATAATATACATTATAATCTTAAATTATTAAAATGGGAGCGAAAAAGTATGAATAGAGTTTTAATTCTCGGTGGTGGTTTTGCAGGTCTTGAAACTGCCATCTATCTAAGAAAACAGGGTATAGAGACTACACTTGTTAGTGATAGAGACTACTTCTATATATATCCTATATCTATTTGGATACCAACAGGAGATATTAGTAGGGGTGATTCTTCTATACCTCTTAAAAAATTATCAAAAAAACACGGTTTTGAATTAATAGTTGATAGTGTAACTAAGTTTGAAGCTACAGATAAGAGGGTAACACTTGCCAGTGGTAAAGTGATAGATGATTTTGAGTATATTGTTGTAGCTATTGGACAAGATAAAATTGCATTTAAAGGTATGGAAAATACTCTATCTATCTGTGGAAAACCTGAAGAGGCAGTTGAGTTAAATAGAAGATTAGAGGAGCTTGTTAAAAAAGGTAGTGGAAAGATAGCTATGGGATTTGGTGGAAATCCAAAAGATACATCGGCAGTTCGTGGAGGTCCAGCCTTTGAGGTTCTATTTAATGTTCATAACTTTTTAAAGAAGAAGGGAATAAGAGATAAATTTGAACTTACATTTTTTGCACCAATGGAGAGACCAGGTCAAAAGATGGGGGATAAAGCTCTTATTATGATGGATAAGATGTTTGGTATGACAAATATCAAGAAAAAGGTTGGCTCAAAAATTATTGAGTTTGAGAAAGATGGTATTAGATTTGAAGATGGAACAAAATTGGAATCCGATTTAACCATGTTTATATCAGCAGGAACAGGACACCATATATTAAAAGAGTCAGGACTTCCAATTAGTGAGGCTGGATTTGTCATAACAAATGAGTATAATGAGGTAGATGGTTTTGATGGAATTTATGTTATTGGAGACTCTGCCTCTCTAATGGGTCCAAACTGGAGAGCGAAACAGGGACATGTAGCCGAAGTCATGGCTCGAAATGTAGCCTATAATATATTCCAAAAAATGCAAAATATCAATTCAAAACGCAGTTACTTAGACCATATAAATATCTTATGTGTAATGGATACAGGAGATGGTGCTGCTTTTGTATATAGAAGTGATAGTAGTGCAAAGATGATACCAATGCCGATTATTGGTCACTGGCTAAAGAAAGGTTGGGGTTGGTATTGTAAAAACTCTAAATTAGGAAAAATCCCAAGAATACCGGGAATGTAAAAAAGGGAGAGATATGAAACAGACAATATTAATGGAAAAATATCCTATATTTGAATTGGATATAGATAAGTCGGAGACTAACTTTAAAAGAGTAGATGAGATTTTAGACTATTTAAAAGAAAAGATAGATTCTCATGATATAGCTGTATATATAGGAAAGTTTGACCATTACTCTCACACTAAGAGTTTAAAAGATGGAGAGGTAGCTGAAGAGATATTAGATGCTAAAAATATTATATGCTGTTTTGGTAAAACTTTATCGAAACCTACTGTGCTTGGAATAAGACCTCGCTCTATAGGTGTAGTTGAATTAGAAGATAAGTTTGTTATCTCATTTCTTGAGGCTCCGAATCCAATCGCAAATGAGGCTATGGAGAGTTGGGCAAAAGGATTAATTAACTCCTAATTTTTAGGAGGTTTCTCTATTTTTTAAATAGAGTTCCTCCCCTATGAACTCCATTAAGTAGAAAACTCTCAATATCATCAAGTTTAAATCCTGTTGATAGAAACATCTGCTTATCTCTATCCAATAGATATTTGGCAGCTTTTAATTTAGTAACAATTCCGCCTGTAGCAAATTCTCCATTTGGAGATGGCATATCTTTTAACTCTTCATCTGTAATTTGGCTTACCTCTTTTCTAATTTCTGCGTCACTATGTCTTCTTGGGTCTTTGGTATATAGTGCATCAATATCTGATAGTATAACTAAGAGTTCAGCATTAAAGTTATCTGTAACAGATGCCGATAGTTGGTCATTATCTCCAAATACCAACTCCTCTGTGGCAATTACATCATTCTCATTGATAATGGGAACAACTCTATTTTTCAGTAGATTATCTATTGTAACTTGAGCCAGATGTGTCCGCTTTTTAGAATCTAAATCGGCTGCACTCAGTAGTATTTGGGAGCATAGAAGATTATATTTTGCAAACTTCTCCTGATACATCTTAAGTAATAGAGGTTGTCCAATAGATGCCAATACCTGTTTATTTCCGATAGTCAATTTATCTAAGGGTAGCACTGTATATCCGGCAGATACTGCACCAGAGCTTACTAAAATTACTTCTATATCTCGCTCCATTAATCTGGCAATTAAATCGACTAAATCTATCATTCTCTTCTTTGATACAGCTCTATTTTCAGTTAATACATGAGAGCCTACCTTTATAACAACTCTTTTAAACTTCATTGTTCTGCTCTTCCACACTTTTTATAAGGCTCTTTAGAGCATAGGATAGGGCTTTTGTATTTAAGTGCGATACCGATGATATAGGCATTACAAATAGAGGTTTATCAATATTGTAATCCCCCATAAACCCATAAGATAGATAACGCATATCTGCTCCATACTCTTTTAAGTTTCTATTCTCTTCCAATCCAATATCTCTTAGAAACTTTTTAATATTACTATTTATCTCATCTATGCTCAATGAATCACACTTGGTAACGGCTACAGCAAACTCTTTTGATGCTAACTCTCTTGAGTATCTTTTTAATTCTGTTAAGAGTGTCTCATATTGATATTTCATATCTCTATAGTTTAGAATATCTACCATTAATAGTAGGGTTTTAGTTCTCTCAATATGTTTTAGAAATTTTAGTCCAAGCCCCTTTCCACCACTTGCACCCTCTATAATTCCCGGAATATCAGCCATTATAAATGAGTCATACTCTCCAACATTTACCACTCCAAGATTTGGTATCAGGGTGGTAAATTCATAATCTGCAATTTTGGGTTTTGAGTTTGATATGGTTGATATTAGTGTCGATTTTCCAACACTTGGATATCCAACTAATCCAACATCGGCAATTAGTTTCATCTCCAATCTTATCTTTTTTGTAACTCCGGGCATTCCCGGTTGGGCATAGGTTGGTCTCTGATTTGTCGAACTTTTAAAGTGCATATTTCCAAGTCCACCCTTTCCACCTTCTAAAAAGAGTATCTTCTCCCCCTCATGGAGTAAATCAAATAGCACCTCATTAGTCTCAATGTCTATTATTTGAGTTCCCGGAGGGACTACAATCTCAACACTTTTCCCTTTTCTCCCATATCTCTTTCTCCCCTCTCCGGGTCGTCCATTTTCTGCTTTAATATGCCTTTTCCCTCTAAGGGCTGATAGTGTATCTATATTGTTATCAACTTTAAAATAGATAGAGCCTCCCTTTCCTCCATCTCCTCCATCGGGACCACCCTTTATAACAAACTTTTCTCTCCAGAATGAGACACAACCTGCACCACCTTTTCCAGAACTTACAACTAACTCTACGCTATCAACAAACATTCTACTCCTTTAATATAAGGCTTCTTTAAAATTATATCTAAAAAGATAGAGAGGAATTTAATGAAGAAAGAAGTATCTAAAAAAGATACTTAATGGTTAAGCAGGAATTACAGAAACTCTTTTTTTACTTCTACTCAGATTGTCAAATTTAACAATGCCTTCAACCGTAGCAAATATAGTATGGTCTTTTCCCATTCCTACGCCTGTTCCTGCATGAACTTTGGTTCCCCGCTGTCTAATAATTATATTGCCCGGAATGACTCTCTCTCCACCATACTTTTTTACTCCAAGTCGTCGTCCAGCTGAATCTCTATTGTTTTGGGTTGAACCTTGACCTTTTTTGTGTGCCATATTATCTCCTTATGCTATATTTGTAATTCTAACTCTTGTGAAGTCTCTTCTAAAACCTCTTTTAAGTTTAGAATCTTTTCTTCTTCGTTTTTTATAGATAATAACTTTTTTATCTCTGCCTTCATTTATCACTTCACCTTTAACCACAGCCCCATCTATAAATGGTCTGCCAATAGTCAATTCACCATTATTATCTATTACTAAAACATTTTTAAACTCTACTTCACTTTTGGGTTCCAAGCCCATTTTGTCAAATTGGATAATATCACCCTCTCTAACTTTGAACTGTTGCCCACTTGCTTTAATGATTGCGTACATTGCAAACCCTTCATCTATTTATTTCACCAATTCTATAACCATAATTGGCTTTTTTCAAAAAGTTTGAGATTATAC
>JALWZK010000132.1 GCA_027002665.1 Campylobacteraceae bacterium
ATCATATATCTTGGATAAGAAATATTGATAGACCTCTTTGGCTTCATTTAGGGAAGAGATAGATTTCTGATTTAATCTATTATCTTTTGTGACAGGGGTTGTAATTAACTCTTGAACTCTATTCATAAGTTGCTCAGTATCTTTCATAGTCTCTATCGATGTTGGGTGGTATGTTTCATAATCATCTTTAGTCCCCTCTACATGTAAAATTCTTGCAAGTTTACCATTCTGTTCATCTAAGAGATACTTATAATCTTCAATAGTTGGAATCATCTCTTCAATATGTTGTCCAATCTTCTCAATTTCACTCTTAGCCTCTTGCTGTTGTTTTAAGTAGTGGTGTGATTTATGATAGATATCGGTTGCAACCTTAAAGTTTTTATTCTCTCTTAAGGAGGTATATATCTTATATACTAAAACAGCCACAATTAATCCAGAGATAGCAACTGTCGCTTCTCCCGCTATAGCATTGCCTTCTGCTCCGGTCATACCTCCACCAATCCATGTAAATATCCTATTTATAGTCTCATTGTCTGGAATCCTTGGTGGTTCAAGTTGAAGTTTTATTCCAAGATTAACAATAGCAAGATATACCCAACCCACTGCTACCAATAAGATACTTAAGAGAGATAGTATAAATCCACTAAATTTTCCTGAGCTTATATTCTTAAAAAAGATACTCTTATTACCACTATCTAAGGAGAGTTCAAATGGCTCGTCAGACTCCTTTTGAGTATATTTATAAGAGGCTTTCTCCAATAAAATTAGACTCTTAGTAAAAGTTGTATTTAAAAAGTTATTTTTAATCTCTTGAAGCCTATCCATATTTTTTAATATGCCACTTTTTGCAACTTCAATCTCTCTATCTGCTTTTGAGATAATCTCCTTAGACTTTCTTACTAACTCTTTTGCCTGTTCATTTTTACTTTTAAGATTTTTTATACTATTTTCAATAATAAGCGGGGTATTATTATCATCTAATTCAGAGATTTGTTCTTTATCCATATCTATATCCTTCTACCAATTAATTATTGAGAATTATAACATAAAATCTATCTAAAGTGATACTATTGCTCTATAGGCGGTATCTATTATCTTATCTATCTCTTTATAAGTAATAATATATGGTGGCATAAAGTAGATAACATGACCCAATGGACGGAGTAGAACCCCATTATCCAATCCATACTGATAGACTTTTAGTCCAATTCTCTCCTCTGGGCTATAACCTTTTAACTCTATGGCGGTTATCATTCCTGTCTCTCTTATCTCTTTTATATTTTTTAACTCTTTAAATTTCTCTAATTTTTCTAAGATATAGGCTGATTTTTTTCTATTCTCCTCCAATATATTACTCTTTTCAAATAGCTCAATTGTAGCTAAGGCTGAACTACAAGCTAATGGATTTCCTGTATAGCTATGGGAGTGTAAAAAGGCTTTATATTTATTGTAGTCACAATAGAAGGCACTATATATCTGGTTGGTTGTCATAACCACCGATAGTGGCAGATATCCCCCTGTAAGCCCCTTAGATAGTGCCATAAAGTCCGGTGTAATATCTGCCTGTTCACATGCAAACATAGTTCCTGTCCTCCCAAATCCTGTCATAATCTCATCTGCTATAAGATGAATTCCGTGCTTTTCACATAACTCTTTAGCCAATTTTATATATATGGGGTGATACATGTGCATATATCCTGCCCCCTGCACGAGAGGCTCAATAATAAAAGCCGAAATCTCTTTGCCTCTTTTCTCCAAAATCTTCTTAAGTTCCTCTATTGCAACCTCTGCACTATTAATAGTTTGGTCTTTCGGAACAGGTGTCTGGATACAACTTATCAGTAGAGGTTCATAAGTCTCTTTATATAGCTCAACGCCTCCCACACTTAAAGCTCCAATGGTCTCACCATGGTATGAGTTTGTCAAAGATAGAAATAGAGGACGATTCTCTCCAAGATTTTTATGGTAGTGAAAACTCATCTTTAGAGCAACCTCAATAGCACTTGAGCCATTATCTGCAAAAAATACCTTATCTAACCCTTTGGGAGTAATCTCTACCAATTTTTTGGCGAGATTAATAGCCGGTTTATGGGTAAATCCAGCCAAGAGAACATGCTCTAAGGTATCCAACTGCTCCTTTATCCTATTTGATATATAACTATTTGTGTGTCCAAATATATTTACCCACCATGAACTTATGGCATCTATATATCTATTATCTTCAAAATCATATAGATATACACCCTTAGCCCTCTTAATTGGAATAAGTGGCAGAGTCTCATGGTCCTTCATCTGTGTGCATGGATGCCATATATAATTTAGGTCTTCTTGTGCTATTTTACTATTCATCTATCTCCTTTTTTTCTATATTAACCACAGCAATAGCAAACCCTCCATCATGTGCAATAGATATTGATGAGGTTTTAATCTTATGTATCTTTTGAGCATTTGGAGTTAATCTAAAGTGTGGAGCATTTTTGCTATCTTTATATATGATAATATCATGAAAAGATAACTCCCTACCTATTCCACAACCTAAAGCCTTAGCTACTGCCTCCTTTCCTGCCCAATATCCTGCTATACTCTCAACTCTATTTAGAGATTTCTTCTCCTCTTTAGATAAAAATCTATATAGAAACTTATCTCCAAATTTATCTATTAACTTTTCTATTCTACTAATTACAACTATATCTGTGCCTACTCTCATAATCTTATTTTAGCTAATTTTTAGATAGAATAAATAAAAATTTAAAAAAGAGTTGTATGGAAAGTTTTTTTGCATTTATCGGTTCTCCTTTTGTAGCATTAATAAGATATATGGAGAGGTTTGGCTCTTTTATTATATTTCAACTTAAACTTATTCCTCTCTCTCTAAAACGACCATGGAGAGTTAAACAGATTTTTGAGCAGTTAGAGGTTATTGGTGTTGGGACAATATTAGTTATATTTTTAACAGCTCTATTTACCGGCATGGTTGAGGCTGTTCAACTCTATCAAGGTTTTAGCAAATTTGGAGCAGAGAATTTTATGGGATATACCATATTTATCTCTATAACTCGTGAGTTAGGACCCGTTTTTGCCTCTCTAATGGTTATATCTCGTGCCATCTCCTCAATGGCTGCCGAACTTGGGACTATGAGAGTAACTGAACAGATAGATGCGATTGAGACATTGGCAGTTGATTCCAAAAAGTATCTCTTAATTCCAAGAATTATTGCCACCTCCCTATCTCTCCCTATGCTGGTTATCTTTTTTGATTTTATATCAAATCTTAGTGCCTTTTTAATATCTTGGCTTATGTTGGATTTAAATCCAATAGGATATGTAGATACAATCAAGCAACTATTAACATTTTCAGATATAGGCACAGGATTAATTAAGGGATTTGTGTTTGGCTATTTTATAGGCTCAATCGGGGCTTATATTGGATATTTTACCTCTGGAGGGGCTAAGGGGGTGGGAATTTCCACAACTAAGGCTGTAGTATTGGCATCTATTACAATTTTTATTGCAAACTATTTTTTATCTGCTATATTTATGATTTTAGATTGGTAAAATATCCTAAACTTAAAAGATATTTGGGTATATTCCTTAGAAAAAAAACAGGGTTGTAGATGTTAGAGATAGTAATGGTCTTATATACTGTATATACATTAATAAAGGTATATATTTCAGTAATGCAGATTGGATATATATCCAAAGAGAAGAGTGGCGAAGCTATTTTAATGAGTGAAGAGAGATTTAGAGTTGCAGGTGAGTATGCAATAAAAAAGGAGAGAATCTCAATAGTCTCAACTATAGTTGATTATATAATGTTTGTCTGGTGGGTAACGCAAGGTTTTGCATGGCTTACAACTACACTTCAGATATCAAACTCCATTATGGATAGTGTCATTTTTCTATTTGGATTTGTTGGTATTAATTTTATTGTGGGACTCCCTTTTGAGATATATCAGATATTTGAGTTGGATAGAGAGTATGGATTTTCTCAAATAACACCAAAACTCTTTATTATAGATAAGCTCAAGGCGATAGGTATGTTTATTATATTGGGAGGTGCTATTTTTGCTATCTTATCATGGATAGTCATAGATGTTCCAAATTGGTGGATTTGGGGATTTATTCTACTATTTACCGTTGCAATCTTGGTAAATATAATCTATCCTACAATCATAGCTCCAATTTTTAATAAGTTCTCTCCAATGGAAGAGGGAGATTTAAAAAAAAGTATTGAAGATATGATGGAGAAAGTTGGATTAAAGAGTGATGGCATCTATATTATGGACGCAAGTAAACGGGATAATAGACTCAATGCCTATTTTGGAGGTCTCGGAAAGAGTAAAAGAGTTGTCCTATTTGATACTCTCTTAGAGAAGTTGAGTGATAGAGAACTTCTGTCAGTTTTGGGGCATGAGCTGGGACACTTTACCCATAAAGATATTTGGAAAAATATTATAATGGTAGGGGTTTTACTATTTTTATCATTCTTTATCTTAGGCAATTTACCCGAAGAGCTATTTTTTGATATGGGAGTAGAGCCTAATGCAGGAGTTATTATTGCTATGATGATGTTACTTCTTCCACTTATCAGTTTTATATTTACTCCTATTATGAGTTTTCTAAGTCGCCACAATGAGTATAGAGCAGATAAGTTCGGCTCCAAGATGGGAGGAGAGAGAAATTTAGTATCGGCACTTATTAAACTTGTTGATGAGAATAAATCATTTCCAAAATCACACCCACTCTTTATATTTTTCTACTATACTCACCCACCTATATTGGAGAGGTTAAAAGAGTTGGGTTATAATGAAGAGAAGATAAAAGAGATGACCAAACCTCTTGAAAAAGATGGAATATTTAGATTTTTAAAAGAGGAATAGAGATGATAAAAGCACTTCGAGGTATGAAAGATTTACTCTTTGAAGATGGTAATAGATTTATATATATTATAGAAACAGCTACCAATATAGCAAAGAGATATGGATATAACTATATAGAGACACCTATATTAGAAGAGACTAAACTATTTAAACGCTCCGTCGGAGAGAGTAGCGATATAGTAGGTAAAGAGATGTATCAATTTATAGATAAGGGCAATAATGATGTATGTATGCGACCAGAGGGGACTGCAGGAGTTGTGAGAGCTTTTATTCAAAATAGATTAGATAGGCGACAGAGTGAAAAGTTTAAATTCTACTATTACGGGGCTATGTTTAGATATGAGAGACCTCAAAAGGGGAGACTTAGAGAGTTTCATCAATTTGGTTGTGAGAGTTTTGGCGAAGATTTAGTATATGAAGATTTTACCATAATTCAGATGATAGGGGATATTTTTAAATCTCTCGGTATTGACTATAGATTGGAGATTAACTCTCTGGGGTGTAGTAAATGTATGCCTCCTTATAGAGAAAATCTTATTAAGTTTTTAAATGGGTGTAGAGATGAGTTGTGTGAAGATTGTAATAGAAGGATAGATACAAATCCAATAAGAGTATTGGATTGTAAAAATAAAAATTGTCAATCTCTACTTATAAATTCACCTAAGCTTATAGATAATCTATGTAGTAGTTGTAAGAGTGATTTTAATAGATTAAAAGAGCTATTGAGTAGTGCCGATATTGACTACAGTGTAAATAGTAACTTAGTTAGAGGATTAGATTACTATAATAAGACAGCATTTGAGTTTATAAGTAACTCTATCGGCTCACAATCAGCAATTGCAGGTGGGGGGAGATATGATAAACTTGTAGAGTTTTTAGGTGGTAAATCTACTCCTGCTGTTGGCTTTGCTCTCGGGATTGAGCGAATTATGGAGCTTGTTAAGATGCCAAATAGAAAACGAGAAGGTTACTATATGGGAGTTATGGATAGTAGTTATATAGATAGACTATTTCCATTAGCCCATAAGAAGAGGGAAACAAGTAGTGTTACTATTGAGTATAGAGCTAAGAAGTTAAAAGCACACCTTAAGGGAGCTGATAAGATAGATGCAAGATATTGTGTTGTAATTGGTGAAGATGAGGTTAAAAATGGCACAGTTTGGGTTAAAGATTTAGAGAAGAGAGAAGAGACTATATTAAAAATAGATGAGTTTTAAAAAAGGATAATTTGATGGGAAAAAAATCATTAGGGCTACTTGAGCTTATCTCTATTGCTGTAGGTGGTATGGTAGGTGGAGGAATTTTTACTATCTTAGGTATATCGGTTGCTATGGTTGGCTTTTTGGCTCCATTTGCCATTGCTTTTGGTGGATTAATAGCTTTTTTTGCAGCATACTCTTATGTTAAATTGGGTGTTTACTATCAAGATGAGGGGGCAACTTATGCCTTCTTTAAACGAACCTATCCAAATTCACATCTTGCTCCATCTTTAATTGGGTGGTACACAATTTTTGGTTATATTAGCACTCTCGCACTCTATGCCTATACTTTCTCCTCATATGGTATAAGTGGGTTTGAGTTTGCAGATAGTGAGATAGTTAGAAAATCGGTTGCCATTGGAATTATTTGGATATTTGCTCTAATAAATCTCTGGAGTGTTAAGGGAATGGGCAAGATAGAGGATATTTTAGTATATAGTAAACTAT
>JALWZK010000133.1 GCA_027002665.1 Campylobacteraceae bacterium
TTTCTCATATAAGCTGTGGTTAGAAGATTGGTTTTAATATTTAAAATCTCAAAAGCTCCACTCTCATTAATATTTGTATATACAATATCAAATATTCTTGCTTTTTTAATAATTAAAACAACCTTAGCAGAGGCTCTACCTCTTCTTGCAATAACTCTCTTGACTACTACAATATCACCCGCATTGGCATCTTGCATATCATTTGGTTCAATTAGTAAATCTCTAACAGATGGAGTCATACTCTCTACAAACCCCCTACCCTGCTTATTGATATAGAGTTCCCCTACTCTATATAGAGATTTTAATCTCCATAGATTATTAACCTTTTCAATAGCTCCCATACTCTTTAAATCTCTAAAGAAGGCTCTATTTTCATCTTCTAAATCCTCCTCTAAGAAACCATTTTTTAACTGTATTGCAAATGGACTCAACTCTTTATTACCTCTCTATCTAATTCACCAGACTTCAATTTTTTTATATACTCTTTTAAATACCCTTTAACATCATTAGATAGGACTATAAGTCCAAATATATTTGGAATTGCTAAAGCCAAGAATAGAATTGAGCTAAAATCAACCATAAGAGGTGTATTTGTAATAGTTGCAATTATAATAAAGAGCAGAAATAGGAGTTTAAATATAATAGAGGATTTAATTCCAAATAGATAGACCCATGCTCTCTCTCCATAGTATGACCAAGAAATCATAGTAGAGAATGCAAACATAAAGATAGCAAATCCCAATATGTGTGGAAACCAACTTACAACAGAGCCAAATCCAGCAGATGTAATAACTGCTCCCTGTTTTGCAGAGATTGCCATATCAAGTTCAGCTGTTCCACCTGTATATACACCTGTAATAATAACTACTAAGGCCGTCATTGTGCAGACAATAATAGTATCTACAAATGGCTCATATAGTGAGACTAACCCTTGTCGAATTGGATATTTTACCTTAGCAGGTGCGTGTGCTATGGCTGCTGAACCAAGCCCCGCCTCATTTGAGAATACTGCTCTCTGAAACCCTTGAACCATTGCCCCAAATATTCCACCTGCTATTGCTGTTGGGTGAAATGCCTCTTTAAATATTAAGATAAAAGCATCATCAATCTTAGAGAAATTGACTATTAAAACCCAAAATACCATTAGGATATAGAAGATTACCATAAATGGGACTATAAACTCAGCAACATGTGCAATTCTCTTAATCCCTCCAATAATTACAAGCCCTGTAATAAATGCTAAAATAATTCCAAAGGCATAAGGGTAGTCCTGAAAGAATGGAATCTCTGACTGCATAATACTGAGAGATTGAGATACTTGAAATGTATTTCCTGCTCCAATAGAGCCTAATATTAAAAATACTGCATATATATATGCCAAATATTGTCCCAGAGTTCCAAGACCCTTAGTGGCTAACCCTTTGGGAAGATACTCCATAGCTCCACCCATAATTGTCCCATCGGGTAGAAACTCTCTATATTTTATGGATAGAGTCACCTCTGTAAACTTGAGAGTCATTCCCAGAAATCCAGCCATTATCATCCAGAAAGCAGCACCTGCTCCACCAAGTGAGATGGCAATAGATACAGCGGCAATATTTCCAATCCCAACAGTAGCAGAGAGTGCTGTTGTAAGTGACTCAAAAGGGGTAATTAACCCCTTATCATCTTTAGTGTGGTATTTACCCCTAACTATAGCCAAAGAGTGGGGTAACATTTTGAGATTTACAAATCCCATCTTAAAGGTTAAATATACTCCTCCTGCGATGAGCCAAGCTACAACAAAAGGGAAACTTGTCCCCTCTATTTTTCCAAAGAAAATATCAAAAAATAGAATATCGTTAAAAAAACTATTGATATGCGTAAATA
>JALWZK010000134.1 GCA_027002665.1 Campylobacteraceae bacterium
ATTCCATCTATTGCTATAAGCTCATTATAAGAGACATCTACTAAATCTAATCCAAACTCTAAAGCTATTTTTCTACTTGCAACCTCTCCAATATGCTCTATACCCAGACCATTAATTAGATATTTTAGCTCTTTATGTCTGCTATTTTTTATCGCTTTTATTATATTCTCTGCTTTTTTCTCTCCAAATCCATCTAAATCTTTTAAATCTTCTACCCTTAAGCTATATAAATCTAAAATATTTTTAATCTTCTTCTCTCTTATTAGAAGTTTTACTATATTTGCACCAACTCCATCAATCCCCATACACCCCTTTTTCACAAAGTGTATAATGGAGTTCTCTACCCTTGCCGAACACTTTAAATTTTGACACTTTATTATTTTACCCTCATCTAAGAGTTCACTATTACAGATTGGGCAGTTTGTAGGTCTATCTATTTTTTTTTGAGTTCCATCTCTTCTATCTTTTAAGACCTTAGTAATCTTTGGAATAACATCTCCTGAACGAATTAAGATAACACTATCTCCAACCATTAACCCTTTCTTCTCTATCTCATCAAAATTGTGAAGTGTAGCTCTCTTTACAACTGCTCCATCAATCTCTATGGGGGTAAGCTCTGCTACCGGTGTAATAACTCCTGTTCTTCCAACCTGCAGAGTAATATCTTCTACCTTTGTGACTTTCTCTATGGCAGGAAACTTATATGCTACCATAGATTTAGGGTATTTCATAGTATATCCTAACTGCTCTGCTCTATTAATATTATCTACTTTGACCACCATACCGTCCATTAAGATTGGTATCTCATCTCTTTTTGAGATTAGAAATTCATAAAACTTCTCAATCTCTTCTAAACTACTACACTTGCTACTATATGGGGGTCTTAAAAATCCTAAGTGATATATAAACTCCATCTTATCAGATAAAAACTCATAATCTAAACTATTCTCTCCAACTCCCCAAGGGTAAAAAGAGAGACGGCGTTTTGCTGTAATTGAGCTATCAAGTTGTCTTAGACTTCCTGAAGCTGTATTTCGTGGGTTTGCAAATGGCTCTTTTTCCTCTTTTAATCTCTCTTGATTAATCTGTTCGAAATCCTCCTTAGATATAACAACTTCACCACGAATTTCAATTAACTCTTTATAATCAATAGTTAGAGGGATAGAGCGAATAGTCTTTGCATTCTCTGTTACATCTTCTCCAATCTCTCCATCTCCTCTTGTAACTGCTCTATATAGTTTTCCATCTCTATAGATGAGGTTTAGACTTGCCCCATCAAATTTAGGCTCACAGAAAAAATTTACCTCTCCAACATCTCTTTTAACTCTCTCTAACCAATCTCTAACCTCATCTTGACTAAATACATCTTCCATACTCCACATTCTAAATATGTGTCTAACCTTTCTAAATCCATCTCTAATAACTCCTCCAACCCTTTTTGTAGGAGAGTCCTCTAAAATATTATCTGGATTTTCTCTCTCATACTCTAATACCTTATGATATAACTTATCATACTCCTCATCAGATGCTATTGGATTATCCTCTACATAGTAGGCATAAGCCCACTTTTTTAAAATCTCTATACTCTCTCTATACTCTACAATATCCATATCTTTTCTACTAAGCTCCCCAACCGTGCATCTTCTTAGCTATTATTAACTCATAATCTCTAAATATATCAATAGTGCTAATAGCTACAAATAGATTATCCTCTAAAGATTGTCTCCATAGCTCTCTTATCTCCAAATTATTCTTAGGTAAAAAGAGAATAATATTTCCACCATTAAGTATATGAGTATGTATCTTTTTTAAAAAGCTATCTCTTATATCAAGAGGGATAGAGGCTGTAATAAATATAAAGTTATACTG
>JALWZK010000135.1 GCA_027002665.1 Campylobacteraceae bacterium
AAATATTGCTAAGGTTTATAAACTAAAAGATGGACGATATATAAAAGTAGATGATTTTTCAGATGAAACTTATAATTTTAATATAGATGAGTGCAATATAGATTTTGATTTTTCTAAAATTTGGAGTATTAGATATTAATCCATTAATAGTGCCACTATCTTTTTTATCTCCAGAGAGCTATTTAAATCATCTCTATATATCTCCCTATATAGTTCTAATGAGTGTTGTAACATCTCTTTTGCTTTTTCTCTATCAAGAGTTGTATATAACTCTCCATAGCTCATTAATATTTTTGCCTGTTTACTTCTACTCTTATAAATCTCTAACATATCTTCAAAATTTCTAAACGCATTTAGATAATCTTTTTTTGATACTAAGAGTATATTGTATCTCATATCTGTTTGAAAATCTCGTTTTAAGCGTAGTGATTTTCTATAATAGTCCAATGCCAAATTAATTCTTTTTTGCATTGTGAAGAGGTGAGCTAAATAGCTATAGGTTTGAGATATTGATTTTTTATACTCCTCTAAGTTTTCACTTTTTAAGCTATCTGATAAGACAAGAGAGTTATCTAAAAGTTTTTTTGCCTCTTTATAGTTTTTAAACTTAGGTTGAGAGATATATATCCACGCTATTGCATTTTGAGACTTTATAATATTCAGTTTAGATTTTATATCTTTTGGACTTTTTGACTCCTCTATTACTCTTCTATATCCCTCTATTGCCTCTTTAAATTTCCCAATATGAGTAAGTAGAGACGATTTATCATAATCTATATCTATGGCAGCATTAATATCATTTATATCTCTATATATCTTTAATGCTCTATTATAGTTATCTTCTGCCTCCTTAAACTGCTTCCTGATAGCAGAGATAAATCCCAAATTATGGTAGGAGAGAGCTATATATCTTTTATATTTACTATCTTGAATAATTTTAAACCCATCTATATAGCTCCTCTTAGATAATTTAAACTCCTCCATCTTCATATATGTTTTGGCTAATGAGTTATATGTCTTAAATAGAGTTAATCTATATTTTGAACTATTCTTAGAGTAGAGTTCTCTATATAGTTTCAATGCCTTTTTTCTATACTCTATAGATTTATTGAAATCACCTCTATCATTAGAGTAGAAGTTTGCCACTATATTATAGTTCCATGCTAAATCCTCTCTATATTTTTTGGGATTTCTCCTATATAGTTTTTTAAATTTTTTTAAACCATTAATATATTTAATCTCTGCTTTCTTAAGATTTTTTGCCGACTCTTCACTCTGATTTAAATCCTGTTGAACCTTAGATAGCTTAGATAGTATAAATGGAGCTGTATCTATATATTTCATAGGATTTTTATTGGATAGTTTTCTAACAAGAGTTAGGGATTTCTTAAACTCCGTTTGTGAAATATTTAAATCTCCCATTTTTGCATCTAAGTCCGCCTTTTGAGTTAAAGCATTTAATTTATCATCTCTACTAATATGGCTTTTATCTAAAATCTTATCATAACACTTTATAGCTTTTGAAAAATTTCTATTTTTTATAAAATGGGTAGCATAGGAGTTTAACTCTTTTACTGTTGCATTAAAATCTCTACTACTTAAATTGGCATCATCTAATTCAAATCTAATTCTACCTCTACCTTTAAAACTCTTGACTAAATTTTCAGAGCTATATTGTGCTTTTTTAGTTGGAGGAACCATATCGGATATAACTGCCGTTGTAATATCTAAGGCACTCATAATTTCTGGTTTTATGGGTTGGTTTTGCATCTCAAAACTATCTTTAATAGCTTTTAATTTAGTTACATCTAACTTTACAACTATGGTATCATTAATATCATTCTTCTTAAACTCTTTGTGATAAAAT
>JALWZK010000136.1 GCA_027002665.1 Campylobacteraceae bacterium
ATCAGAGTATATAAAACGATTAAAAAAGGGTAAGGAGTTTAAAAAACTTATATCTTTTTTAGAGGATTTAATATATAAAGATAGTTCTCCAAAATATATTATAGAATTGGCTAAAATATATATTGAGTTGGAAGATTATAAAAAGGTGGAAGAGGTCTTAGAAAATATTGATAGTAGCTCAGAATATAGTGCAAAAAAAGCCTCTATCTTAAGGGAGATTAAAGTAAAAGAGAAAGAGTTGGCACAATATCAATATAGAATACCAATTACAAAGTTTGGCTCAGGATATATTATTCATACAGTCGCCAATGGTATAGAAATCCCCCTATTAATTGATACAGGTGCTACATATACACTTATAGATGAAGATAAGTTACCCTCAATTACTCTGGAAAAGGAGATAACCTTAAGCACAGCAGGGGGATTAATTAATGCAAATTTTGCACACTTAGAGAACTTCATCTTAGGTGATATAGAGTTAAATGGGTTTAAAGTTGCAATTGCACCTTTTAAAAATAGGGGTTTCAGTGGACTACTTGGTATGGATTTTTTCAAGAGATTTGATTTTAAGATAGACCAACATAAAAAGTTACTCTATCTAAAAATGAAAGATTAATTGGTTAAAATATCAACTAAAAATGGATATTACAATATGTATGGATTTTATAGAGTAGCAAGTGCCGTTAATAAGACTACCATTGCCAACCCAAATAAAAATGCAAAGGAGATAGTTTCACTTTTAAAAGAGGCTTATAAGAAAGAGGTATCTATTGTTGTATTTCCAGAATTAACACTTACAGGCTATACAGCTTCTGACCTATTTTTAAATCAGATGTTACTTCAAGCTCAAAACAGTTCAATTAAGTTTATATTGGAGGAGAGTAGAGATATATCAACCATAGCTATAATAGGGGTTATTACTCTATATAAAAATAGGCTATATAACTCTGCTATGGTTATACAGAATGGAAAAATCTTAGGAATAGTTCCAAAGATATATCTTCCAAATAGAAAAGAGTTCTATGAGAAGCGACACTTTAATTCAGGTAGAGATATACGAAATAGCTATATAGAGAATATACCATTTGGGATAGACCTGCTATTTAAATATAGAGATATACTATTTGGAGTAGAGATTTGTGAAGATTTATGGGCAATTACTCCACCGAGCAATAGTATGGCAAGTAGTGGAGCTAATCTCATATTTAACCTTAGTGCAAGTAATGAGTTAATTGGAAAGGCAGAGTATAGAAGAGAGTTAGTTAAGACACAGAGTGCAAGATGTATGAGTGCTTATGTTTATAGCTCATCAGGAGTAGGAGAGTCCACAACAGATACAGTATTTGGAGGTCACTCTATTATTGCAGAGTATGGTTCTATTCTATCAGAGGGGGAGCGATTTTCTATGAAAAATAGTCTAATAACTGCCGATATTGATATTGAAAAGTTAAACTGGTTGAGGATAAATGAGACAAGTTATACAGATAGTGATATTGAGCCATTTAGAGTTATAGAGACAAATCCAACTCCAGAAATATCTAAATTGGATAGATATATAAATCCAGATCCATTTGTTCCATCTATCTATCAAGATAAACAGATGAGGTGTAGAGAGATTACAGATATTCAAGCTCATGGATTGATTAAGCGAATGAGTGTAGCAAATATTAAAAGGGCTGTTATTGGTGTATCGGGAGGGCTTGACTCCACCTTAGCACTTCTATCTACCCATAAAGCATTTAATATAATGGGTTGGGATAGTAGAGATATTATAGCTATTACTATGGCAGGATTTGGAACAACCTCACAGACAAAAAATAGTGCTATAGAGCTATGTAAAAGTTTAGGGGTGACTCTTAGAGAG
>JALWZK010000137.1 GCA_027002665.1 Campylobacteraceae bacterium
CATAGGTACTGTGCATTTCAGGATTTCCCATCTCTCCATAAAAAAAACCAAAATTGAGCGTCATCGCCAAAATAAAGAAAAACCCTGATATTACTTTTTGTAAATTCATTTTAAAATCCCTTTTTAAATATATTTATCTTTAATTTAAACTTACAATCATAAATTAATCCTATTATTAATATAATAGATATTGGTAATATTATATTAAGGGAAATTTAAAAATTATGTCAAAAAAGATTATAGACCCGAGAATAAAAAAATTTAAAAAAATTATAACGATTGACCCATATTCACAAAAAAATTATGAGTATAAAAATCAGATATTAAAACCATTAGATAAGCTATATCTTGATAATAAAAATTTTGTTATCTCATATATCCAAAATAGAGATATGATAATAGCATCTTTTGACCTTGGATATAATATTGACGAGGGTGAGCTTGATGATTTAATATATATGAAAGCCTATGATGAGCTTGGACTTGATACTGAAAAGGAATACTCTATAACTTATCAGAAGGCATCTAATGATGAGAATAGTGGCGTCTATCATCTTTTTATAAGCGAGCCGGAAACCATAGATGAGACAATCGCTCCAATCTTAGAGAAGACTGCATATATAGACCTTTTAATTCCAGCACCTACTCTATATAGAACTCTATATACAACCTCTACACTTGAGGCTAATGAGGCACACTGTTTTATCTATTTTACAATGAGTGATGCTTTCGTTACGGTCTATAATAATGGGGAGTTTCTATACTCCAAATCGTTGGAGTTTTCACTTCAACAGATATATGAAAAGTATTGTGCAATGATTGGTGAGAGAGTCGATGAGAAGGAGTTTTTTGAGATATTAGAGAGTGAAGGGTTAAAGACAACAGATTCAACCTACCAACAGAATATTATGAAACTATTTAGTGAGATATTTCTACAGATAAATGATATTATTATATATGCAAAGAGAGCCTATGGAATCGATACACTTCAGAGACTATTCTTAGGCTCAATCAAGGGTCCAATTATCGGTCTGGGCGATTATGGATATAACTACCTCGGTATTCCAACATTTAATTTAGATTTCAACTTTGATATAAAAAATGATTCGTGGTATCTTGACCAGCTTCAATATATGATGGTTCAATCTGGACTCGATTTTATTCAAAATCCATCTAAGGTTGTAAATTTAACGCCTGTTCCAAGACCACCCATATTTGTTAAAAGAGCCAGTGGACAGTTTATTATTAGCACAGTTGTAGCGTCACTATTGGCACTCGCTTGGCCACTCTATTACATATTTATATCATACTCGATAGATGTATATAATATCACCCTAAAGAGTAGGGATAGAGAGTTAAGTGAGATAGCCAATAAGTATAAGAAGATATTGGCAGATAAGAGAAAAATTATAAATGAGAATAAAAAAGAGTTAAAAAGGTTAAATAGTATATTTGATGGTAAGGCTAAAACTCTAACCTATATACATAATAAAAAGGTAAATTACAATCTCAAATCGAACTTTTTAAATCAGTTTGCACACGATTTAATACGATATGGTGTAGCAGTAGAGCAGATAAATAGTAGTGATGACCTATTTACCCTATCTATTGTAAGTAATGACGATAAGAAGATAACACAATATATTAAATATATATCAAAAAAATATTTTGACAAGATTAATAAGATAGATATAAAAAAAATCTCTATTAGTGATGAGGATTCACTCTATAGAGGTGTTTTGGAAGTGAGTTTTATATAATGAGTGCAATTTTATACAGTTTAGATAACTTTTTTAAAGATAAGAGTGAAAATGAGAAGTGGATGATTATATTGATGATAACAGTTATTATAGGTTATCTCTC
>JALWZK010000138.1 GCA_027002665.1 Campylobacteraceae bacterium
GTGATATAAATTTCATTATTTTTAGAAGAAAGCTATCAAAAAAAGAGTATGTAGATGAGTTTGATAAGATAATAGAAGAGCATCAAGTAAAAAATGTAGCTTTTCTACTTAATGCTTATGAAGATTAAATTATGGAATTTCATAGATATGAATTGCATGTCTAAGAACATGATGTTTTTTTATATTATCATATCCATCTAAAATATAGAGTTTATTATCAATAATTTCCACACCTCTGGGGTCAGTAACTCCATTATTTTTCATTTTATAGATATTTTCAACAGTTTTTGTCTGCCAATTGACTTTAATTAGTCTGCTATATTTATTTAAAGTTGTTATCCAGAGAGTTCCATTAGAGTATGCTAAACCTACAAAATCTCCAACATCATCATTTATCTCAAATATCGGATTATCTCCTATTCTATTAGTCTCGAAATCATATAGATATAACTTTTTTCCAACAGATACAATAAACTGCCCATCTATAAATATAGCCGATGGATACTCTATTGAAGAATCTAAAATTCTGTAATCATTTAAAACGAAAGGCTCATTAATACTATTTCGAGTTAATTTATAAATAATAGGAGTCCCATTTGTATTACCCAAAAGTATATATAGGGTATCACTCTCGCTATTATATGCCACCTCTTCAATATCACATGGACCATGGTGATTTGAGCAGTGGTCTTCTACCTCTCCATCTGTAAATGTGCCTAAATCGGTATCATTAAATATAGTTTTGACCTCATGTGTAGTGAAATCCATTTCAAAAACCTGATGGGAGTCATCATCTGTTATCCATAGACTATTATTTTGAGGGATATATAGCAGAGCTTCTGCATCTTTTAAACTATTTAAATCTGGAATATCTGATAGAGCAAGACCACTTGTCTCATTTAAGTCCTCACCCTCTCTAATGGTTATTCTCTGTGTTTGCAAAACGCCATTATTGTCTATCCATCGATTTTCACTACCAAAGGTGCTAATTGCCTTTCCATCATTATCATCGCCATAATTTTCATTATAGGGAGATATATATTTAGTTGGATTAGTTTTTAACTTGTAAACCTCTTGATTATCAATAATATCATCTCCAACTCCTTCTCCACTTGTCGATAAACGGGTTTTTTCTCCATCTTCACTTATAATTGTTATATCCGAACTATTACTACTTAATTTAAATGTGCCAACTTTATCTTCTAAATCATCTATATTGATATTTAATTTCCAATCATCAGTAAATGGATTAAATGGAAAATAACTCATATCTGTAGGTTCATTAGAGATTGTAAGTATAGTGCCTTTTCTTAAAGAGGCTAAAGGTAATAATTCAGGTATCTTACCTGAGAATATCTGATTACCATTCTCTTTTATTGTTAGAGAAGCATTTTGGAGATTAAGATGTGTGCTTGTAACAACAAGTTCTATCCAATTACCTCCATTACCTGCAACTCTTCCAAAATAGCTATCATTTCCATCTAATTTTAAAAAATTATCAGATGAGACTGCATTATACTCATTTAATACCAAAGTATAATAACCATAAGATAGTTGTGAACTGAATAATATTAAAAATATTATCCTAAATAGCCTATATATCCGCATAGTATTCCTTTTTAAAAATTTTTTAACTCAACTATTCTATATGTATATAGTTTCATTATTAGATAGATAAATAATAAAACGACAGTTCCCCCTGTAAATAGTTGAGCAAAAAAACCTTTAACACTCATAAATGATATGACGGTTATCAATCCGGAAATAATTGGACGATAAAATGAGCTACTATTTTCTTTAAAAAATATATCAAGTTTAATAATAACCGCACTAAATAGTATAAAATACAATATAGAT
>JALWZK010000139.1 GCA_027002665.1 Campylobacteraceae bacterium
ATTTGAATCTTTTTCTATAGAATATATCTATACTCTCTGATGGGTGTTCTTTTTGATGTTGCCCAACTCTCAATTTTATAGATTTATCAAACTCATGCTCTAAAATATAACTATTTCCCTCTTTTGAACTCTCAATAATTAACATATTATGTTTGGTTATCTTCTTACCCACCTCAATAATATAGCCATCTCCAGTTCCATCATCTTTAATAAATAGTCTATCCAGATTAAAATCATAGGCGAAATCTCTTGCGGCTTGATTTAATATAAATAGCTCTGCTTCTCTACTAAGAGAGCCTTGACCATTTGTAAGTTTTGCGGTTGATACACCAAATAGTAAATATGACATAATATCCTTCTTGGGCATTGGTGGCTCTGAACTAAACTCTATCTTAGGGTGTGAAGCATCTCCACCTATATCTATATATATCATCACCTGTGGTAACTCATACTCCACCTTTATATCCAATAGTGGATTTATCTTCTCTCCACCCTTAAATAGGACCCTGGAGTTTACAATTTTAAATCTCTTTGGCACCTGGTCGTAGTGTCCATTTATATCTTCAATTTTTCCAATAAGCGATAGAGGTTCCCCAAATGGTTTGTTGATATTTAGATTAACATCAAAATTTAAGTATATATCTGGAGTTTTATACTCTGCTTTGGGTGCTTTTAGATTAATATCTATATAGGTATTATTTAAGAATGAGTTATCATTTAATCTCTTCTTTATCTTTTTACTCTTTTTAGTTACAACTATCACATCTGGGTCATAGGCTATATCTAAAAATTTTGTCTCATAGAATAGCCTCATCTTCTTGGAGTATATTTTTCCGGTTATACTCTTTTTACTACCATTCTGTCTATAGTTTATATTTGTATTTAGAAACATAGTTCCGTAATCTGGATGTCCAATTGGGAGATTTTTGATAAATAGCTTTCCACGAAGAGATTTTTTATCCCCTTTTGCTATAATAAGTATATTCGGAAGCATATCAATTAGAATATCTCGCTTATCATCTCTTAGATATATTCTGGCTTTTCTATTTAAGTGAATCTTTTTGTTAAATTTTTTATCTTTAAAGCCGGTAGTCCTTAGAGTTATTCTATTGAAAGTTATTAAATCTTTTTTATAATTTCCATCTATACCAATATTCTCTATATTGAATCCATCAAATTCAACTTTTGGAGAGGTTATATTTAACCATACCATTTTTCCTTTCAATTTAACTTTAATATCCAATGGTCCATCAACCTTTGCAATATTAAATGGATAGAGTTTTTTAACCTCCTTTTGCAACTCCAATATTGAATCTGTTGTAAAATTTAATTTTATATCTCTCTTATCTATATCTCCATAACTATCTAATTTTATGTGTGGTGTAGATAGGTGTGCCTTTAACCCCTTCATTCCATTTTTAATATTAACCTTAGCTTTAAATTTTTTATTGGAGTTTATATATCCATTAATATTAAAATACTTTTTTGAGATTTGCATATCTCCCCTTAGATGTAACTCTATAAATTTATGGTGTAACTCATTGGGAAGCTCTACTATTTTATATAGATAGAGCTTTCTTGTATCTATATTAAATTTTATATTATCATAATTTTTGGTTGATATATTCAGTTTAATTCGCTTAGAGTCCAATCTAACAAAAGCTCCTCTCTTACCACTACTTATAGTTAAATCGAGGGGCGTAAGTGGATTTAGATTTACTCCAAAGGCATTAAATTTTTTAATATTAATTCTGGTATAACTCTTCATTAATTTTGGATTAGTATAGTCTCCATTAAATCTACTTTTAATAAAAAATTCCATATTTTTAGAGTTATTTACAATATTAA
>JALWZK010000140.1 GCA_027002665.1 Campylobacteraceae bacterium
ACAAAGATGTTTGTAAGTAGATTATCTGCACCAAAAAGTAGAGGTAGTTTCAATAAAAAGAGTTTCAATCAAATTAAAAGGGAAATTACTCATAGCATAGTAGAGATAGCACCTGAATTGGTGGAAGAGGGTTTTAAAATGCTCTCTTCAACCATAGCAGGTTTAACAGAAGACTATATATCTAAAACTATTCTATACAAAAATATTGATGGAGATATAGATGATAATATTTTTGTTCCAGATAGAATAAAAATTATTCGTGCCAATTTTGGTCATCAAGATAATAGTTGTAGTGACAATTTTACAACTCAAGATGAAGAGAAGTGCTATAGATTACCAGATAGAAAACTCCATATAGAGTTAGAGATAAAAAAATCCAGAGATAACCAATCATTCTATTTTCAACCTCTATACTACTTCTATAAAGGTGTCGATGATAGAGGTAAGAGGATAGATGAGGTTAATCTCTCCTTTGCATTTATTGAGGCTACTAAAAATATAACCGATTACAACTCATTAGAGTATAGACCCATTATCTCCTTTAAAGAGTTAGATAATAATATTGGATATAGATTTATAAGGGAAGATGGAACTTATGATACCACATTTCAATCTCCATGGATTAGCTCAGAACTATCCAAAAAGGGAGCTTATACTATCGTTATAGAGATAGAAGAGAGACGATATAGCAGACCTTTTAGTAGAACTCTTAATAAAATATATAAAAAGCATGAAGTTGAGTTAAAGAATAAGATTAATCAAGAGATACAGAAAGAGTTAAAAAGAATAATAAATTAAACCGAAAATTTGACTTTTTAGTAAAACTTCGCCAAATGCCCATAAAATGGGCATTTTAAACAGTTCTTCAACAAAATGGCTTTAAAGAAGCTATTATCTTGTAATAGCTATATTATGAGGGTGTTCTTGGTCAATAAGTGTATCTTCAAATCTATCTACACTAATAGCTTTTGTATTATCCATTAAGACAGGCACAAATAGAAGTGAGACAAATACAGCTGCTACAGTTCCCGAGATAAGTGCAACTCCAAGTCCTCCAAATATCGGGTCACTCGCAAGTAGTGCTGAACCTAAGATAATAGCAATTGCTGTTAGCATAATAGGTTTTGCTCTTGTCGCAGTGGCAACTGCAATAGCTTTCTTCTTCTCCATTCCATGCTCTGCCATAAGACTCATTGTAAAATCTACGAGAAGTAGGGAGTTTCTGGAGCTAATTCCCATTAGAGCAATAAATCCTATAAGTGAAGTTGCCGTTAGGAAGAAGGTATGTTCTGTAACTTGGTCGGCTACCCAATGTCCCACAATTACACCAATTATAGATAGGAATGAACCAAGTAGTATAATTCCACTAATACTAAAGCTCTTATAGTAAATCACCAATAGGAAGAAGATAAGAATTAAAGCAGCAATAAATGCACCTCCTAAGTCTCTAAATGTATCGAGAGTAACTTTCATCTCTCCGTCCCATCTAAGTAGAAACTTCTCTCCGGTCTGCTTATCTGTTAAATATAAATCAAACATATAGGTTGAAAATCCAGCCTTCTTAACTATATATTTCTTAGAGAAATGCTCTATCATCTTCTCTCTTGCATCAAGCAGTGGATAGACTTGTGATACCATATCGGTTTCAGCTATAACATTTATGATTCTCTCTAAATCCTTGTGCATAATCATAGGTTCTGACTTTACCTTTTTAATATCTACAACCTCTGCCAAAGGCACCATCATACCCTTTTGGTTCATAAGATTTAATGATGTCAATTTAGAGCGGAGAGCCTCTTCACTACTACCATTCAACCTTTTACTCTTATCACTAAGTATTAAAAATATAGGAATCTGGTCAGAGTGGTTTTCAGAGTTCTTAGTGGCAATTACCATACCCTCAAATGCTAAATATAGGATATTATTGACCTGTTTAATTGCCAATCCACTCTTTGCAATTTTATCTATATTCGGAATGAGCTTATACTTATCATATATCTCATCTGCCATTATATCTACATCTACCAATCCATCTGTCTTAGATAAGATATTTGCCACCTCTGTCGATATTTTTCTGCTCTGCTCTATATTATCCCCATGAACCTCTACAACAATAGATGCTAAGGTTGGAGGACCTGCCGGTTGCTCTATAAGTTTAATATTGGTTCCCTTGACAATATTGCCACACTCTTTATTAATAATTGGTCTTAATCTCTGTGTCATAAGAAAAGATGGTTCATCTCTTGTGTGTTTATTTGTAAGATTTACAGAGATTTCAGCCACATTCTCAGTTCTCTTCATACTCGAACCCTTAACAAGCCCAGCATAATCTAAAGGTATCCCTTGAGCATAAAAAACAGATATATTTTTAATCTCTTTCTCTCTTATTAAGATATTATTGATACACTCTGTCACCTTTTTGGTCTGCTCTTTTGAGCTACCTGTTGGAGTATCTACATATATTGAGTAGGTATTGGCACTCTTTCCTGGTAACATCTTAGCCAAAACCAACTTTGTTGGAAACATCATAAGTGATGCAAAAAAGGCTGCTGCTGTTAGCACTATTACCAAAAATTTTTTAAATCTGCTATTTATTATATTGTATATAAATTTTGCAAATCCATTCATTAACTCCCCTCCTTATTATCTTTCTGCTTATGGTGGTGTGTATGGGTTGGCTTTTTCAATAGCTTTAGACTTAAATATGGTGTAAATATATAAGCCACTATCAGAGAGGCAAATAGAGCAACCGGAACATTTAGTGGAATTGGTTTCATAAATGAACCCATCATTCCTCCAACAAATGCCATAGGTATCATTGTCATAATAATAGCAAGAGTTGCAATATTGGTAGGTGCCCCAACCTCATCTGTTGCCTCTATCAATACCTCTTCCATAGATTTAGACTCTATGCCATGTGAATGTAGATGTCTATGTATATTTTCAATTACAATAATAGCCGCATCAACCAGAAGTCCAAGAGATAATAGGAATGCAAAGAGTGTAATTCTATTTATTGTCTGTCCTGTCACAAAAGCGATAAATAGAGTAACGGCAAGAATAGCAGGCACAGTAAATGTTACAATAATAGACTCTTTCCAACCCAATGCAAATACAAGCATTACAGCAATAATTACGATTGTGATAAGTAGATGGTGGACAAGGTCATTAACTGCTTCATTTGCTCTCTCTCCATAATCCCGTGTAATAATATATCCTATCCCCTCTTTTTCAAACTCTGCCTCATGCTCTTTTAACATCTCCTCTACATCTTTAGCAACAAAGACGGCATTTGTTCCGGCTAACTTAGCTATTGTAAGTGTAATTTGTGGTATCTCTTTATTAAACGGATTTGTTATATTATTATCTTTTCTTGCGATAAGACCAACATCTTGAAAATTCTGCTTATCAATTCCATCTTCAACCTTAGCCACATCTTTAAGATAGATAGGGGAGCCCATATAGTTGGCTACCATTACATTTCTAACATCTTCAACACTCTCAATAGCATTTGCAATTCCAAATATGGTTAATCTATTATCCTTTGTTCTACCCTTTACATCTGGAACATTTACTGCTAAGGATTGAACTGCCATCATAATCTGTCCCATAGATAGATGATAGGCAGAGAGTTTTCCCATATCAACCTCTATATTATACTGCTCCTTATGGTCACCTTTTAGAGTTGTCTTTGCCACATTCTCAATCTTATTAATCTTCTGTTGTAATCTTCTTATCCTCTCTCTAAATTCAGCGGTAGAGAGCTTTGAATCTCTCTTCTTGTAGAAGGCAAGAGTCATAATTGGAATATCAATATCTATATCAAAAGGCTTAATAAGTGGCTTCATAACCCCTTTTGGCATCTTATCCATATTTTGCATTACTTTATCATATAGTTTTAAGTTGGAGTCTTCTCTATCCTCCCCAATATAATACATAACATTTACAATACCAACATTATCCATAGCCATTCCATAGATATGTTCAATCCCTTTCACTTCACGAAGTTTTCTCTCTAAGGGCTTTACTATAATGTTCTCCACTTCGGCAGGAGTTGCTCCGGGCATTGCTACAATAACAGCACCTCCTGATATTGCAATTTGTGGGTCCTCCTCTCTCGGCATAGTTGTAAGTGAAATCCAACCCAATGCAAGTAAAATAACTCCTAAGACTGCCGTCAATGGATTTTTTAGAAATCCTTGAGCCAATTTTCCTGCTATATCTTTTACTTTATACCTATTTTTTTTTCCCATCACTTCCCTTTTTCTACTATATGAACATTAGCATACATACCCGGATATACTGGTTTTCCTTTGGTATTAAATCTAATTTTAATTTTAAACTTATGTGTCATTGGGTTAGAACTTGGAATAATTGAGTAAATCTTACCTGTTGTTTTCAATTCAATGGAAGGAATCTCTATATTAACTAACTTACCCATATTCATATACTTAATATCATTCTCTGCAACCTCAACCATAACACTCAATTTACTGAGGTCTGTAAGAATTACACCCGGCATACCAGGTATTGACATCTCTCCCTCATTTAGTTTTTTAGCAATAATAACACCATCATTTGGAGCTCTCAATTTAAGATAGTTATATTGATTCATAACCTCCTTTTTCATCGCCTTAGCCTGTTTTACCTGCTTTTTTGAAATATTAACCATATCTTTTAAGTTCTTAGCACCAAGCTCTAAGTTCTCTAAATCATACTTAGATACCATTCCTTTTCTATATAATCTTCTATATCTACCAAGATTTAAAAGCACATTGTTATATTGATTCTTATTCATTTGTAGAGCCAACTCTGCTTGTGAAATTGCAAGTTCAACCTGCTCTCTCTTAGCGTCAATCTCTTTTGAGTCAATTTGATATAGGAGTTGCCCTTTCTTTACAATTTCACCCTCACTAACTAACATCTTTTTAACAATTCCCATATATCTACTGGTTATCATCTTCTGATTATCTGAAATTACAGAGCCACTTAAATTTAACTCCATTCCACTTAAATAGTTAAGTGCTAATATAGATACTACTATTAATCTTTTCATATTGTCTCTCCCTCATTTATAATACTCTTTAGTTCAAACACCTTTACATTTCTATCATTTTTTGCTGTAAGTAGTTTAAGTAGAACCTCAAGTGCTTTTGACTGTTTTATAAGCACATCGGAGATAGATTTTAACCCCTCCTTATACTCCTCTTGATATGTCTCATAGACTTTATTGGCAAACTCTAACTGCTTTTCAAGACTTGATATATCTGCCTCTTTACTCTCAATTTGGGTTAAAGTCTTTTTAACCTTGAGATAAATCCCCTTTTTTGCCAGATTTACCTGCTCTTGCGTCTTAAGATACTCTACTTTTGCCTTTTCTAAATTATTTTTATTGATATTTCCATCAAATATATTCCATTTTGCTTGAACACCTATGGTATAAAAATCTTTATCAAAAAATTTATTTAGAGGTGTATCATCGGAACTCCCATACTCCGCCATAGCACCTACTGTTGGTAGTAAGTTTGCCTCCTGAACTTTAATCGACATATCTCTTATCTTTAGACCAAGTTTAGCCTTTTGAATATCTAAATTGCTCTCCTGAATTTCCTCTTTGACTATATTAGGAATTGGTGGAATATCACTAACCGGCTGTATAGATTTAACATCTTGATTTAATAGAAAGGATAGATATTGATATGCCAATTTTTTATTAAAATGGGCTTGTGATAACATACTCACCACTTCAGATTTTCGAGCTTCAACTTCAAGTTTATCTATCTCCCGGGCATAACCCTCCTCTTTCATACTTGCAACAATCTCTGCTAATCTATCTATATTGGATATTATAGTTGTCAGATTCGATATATAATCATCAACTAGTGATATATCATAGAATGTCTTTTTTACCTGAAAAATCTTTTCATTAAGTAGCTTTTTTGTATCAAGTCTGCTCATTAACTCCAAAGATTTTGTAATTTTTCTATACTGCTCCAATTTCCCACCTGTATATAGGGGAACCATATAGTTAAAGGTTGTCTGAAAATGGTTTCGAGATTTAGGATTATTTAACCTATTGGGAGGGTCTTTATACATTCTCCCAGCGGCAGCCATATCTCCATTTTGAGCAGCTCCCATATTATTCATAAACTCCTCTGCTCCAAAATCGCCGAATGTAGCCTCCCTACTCTTCAATTTAAACCCAAAAACATTTCCTGCATCATTAGAGTATGCATCTTTAACTGTTACATCAAATTTACCAAAAGAGTGACCCTTTGCAATCTCCGCCTCATACCTCTTTATCTCCTCATTGAACTTAGAGATTTTCAACTCTAAATTATCCCTCTTTACTAACTCCAATGCCTCATCGAGAGATAAATTCTCTAATGCCATACTCATACTATCTTCAGCTTCTGCAATAGTAAAAAGCAATAGTAAAGGCATAAGGAGTATTAGAAACTTTTTACCCATTATTATCCTTTCGATATAAAATAATAGACTCATATAT
>JALWZK010000141.1 GCA_027002665.1 Campylobacteraceae bacterium
CCTGAGACTACTTTCTGTAAATTCATAGGACTCTCCACCCTTTAGATTTAAATTGAATTAATTATATTAAAATTTATCTTAATTATTACAACTCTAAACATGTTCCGATTCCACTACTTGTTAATATCTCTAAGAGAATTGAGTGTTCCACTCTCCCATCTATAATATGTGCCTTTTTAACTCCACCTCGTAGTGCCTCTATACAGGCATCAACTTTCGGAATCATACCACCATCTATTGTGCCGTCTCGTTTTAACTCTTCTGTCTTCTTTATATCTAAGCTACTTATGAGTTGCATATTTTTATCCATTACACCTACGGTATCCGTTAAAAATAGAACCTTTCTCGCCTTTAGAGCTACTGCTATTCTACTTGCTACCAAATCTGCGTTGATATTAAATCCAATATGTCCAACTTTAATTCCACTTGCAACAGGTGCAATAACCGGAACAAATCCATCATCTAAGATATTATCTATAATTTGAGGATTTACGCTCTTAATAACTCCTGTAAATCCAAATCTTTTAAAATCCTTTGGAGTTGCCTCTAAGAGAGAGCCATCTTTTCCTGAGACTCCTATCGCTTTTACTCCATAGGCATTTAGGAGAGACACTATCTCCTTATTAATCTCTCCACTAAGCACCATCTCTACCACCCTCATAACCTCTTTCGTTGTAACTCTCTGTCCATCTATAAATTTGGTCTCAATACCCAGCTCAGATAGAAGTTCAGTGATAGTCTTACCTCCACCATGCACAATAATAGGTTTCATTCCTACAGTGTGAAGTAGTGCTATATCTTGTGCAAACTTCTCTTTCAACTCTTTTGTTGTTTGAGCTGAACCACCATATTTAATCACAATCTTCTCATTATAAAACTTCTTAATATATGGCAAAGCGTCTAAGAGAGTCTTTACAACCTCTATTTTCTTTTTCAAAATATATCCTTCCATTGTTAAATTTTAAAATGGTAACAAATTTTTTTTAACTTTTATGTTAAAGATATTTAATTATGTTATAATATAAATATCATTATAATATATAAGGGAACTATTATGGATAATAAAATAAAAAGGTCTGTGGCTATACTTCTATCACATATAATCAAAATAGATAAGAGAGATGTAGAGAAGGAGGCTCCACTCTTCTGCTCTATAATGGGGGCAGACTTTAATTGTGACCATGATGAAGCACTTGCTTTTTTAAAATCAGCTATGAGTGCTAATTACAACTTAGATGAACATATAGATATAATTGATAAAGCTCTAAAAGATGATAAACTTAGTAAAATGCATATATTGGAGCAGTTAAATCATATTATCTATTCCGATAATATATCTGATGAAGATTATCGTATCTTTGAAAAGATAAAAAAGAGGTTTTTTCCTGATATTGATTAGCATAAATTATGAAAATATTTGCTATACTTCGCATTTCAAATAAAAAAATAACTAAGGAAAAAAATGGGATTTTTTGATAGATTTTCATCTAAAGTAGAATTAACGCCAGCGATTGCTCTGGCAACAAGTATGATATATATGATGGCTTCAGATGGAGAGATTGCGGATGAAGAGTTAAACTATTTAGCTGTAAAACTTCATGCAATTGGTGATGCAGAGGAGCTAATTGAGCTTTCTCGTAAATACTCTAAGAGACAAGATTTAAAGGCATTTCAAAAAGAGGCAAATGGAATATTAACAAGAGACCAAAAGTTTACAATCTTAGCAAACTTAATCGATATACTCTTAGCAGATGGAGAGGCAGACGAGAGTGAACAAGAGCTATTCTTCTCTTTTGTTGAAGCATTTGGCATAACTGAAGATGAAATTCAACCATATATTGATATCT
>JALWZK010000142.1 GCA_027002665.1 Campylobacteraceae bacterium
ATATAATAGTTTAACTCCAAAATTAAAAAAAGAGTTAAAAAGGGATATAAACTTTAATTTAACTCTAACAAACTACTATATATCAACTTCAAAACCTAAAAAAGCTCTAAATATATTTAAAAGACTTTTAAAAAAATATCGTCAAAATGCAGAGATTCATCAGGCATATCTCTGGTTTATTATAGATAATAAACTGACTAAGCTTATAAAAGAGGAGTTAAGAGTCTTAAAGAGAAACCACAAACTACAGAGAGAGGTGGGTTTCCCATCTGTTGTATCTGCCTTAATGCTGCAACAGACCAATTTAGCTCTTAAATGGTTAAGACCTCTCTTAAAAAATAGTAACTCCTTAGAGTATCAGGTGGTATATAGCGATATTTTACAACTTCAAGATAGAGTAGAAGGGGCGAGAAGGGTAAGATTAAAACTATTTAAAAAGCTAAATCAGATGATAAAAAAATCTCCTAAGCTTCTGAAAGATAGAGAATTTGCAAGAGTCTATCTAAGATTAATCTCCATGTATGGCTCACCAAGAGAGAAGAGAAAATATTTTAAAAAGTTAAGACCTCTATTTAAAGAGAAGGATTTTATGGAGATGAAGCTTGGCTGGAAGAGTTATATGAAGAGTAGTGATATGGTTAAATATCTAAAAGAGAAGTATAATATGAACTTACAATGGTTAGATTTATATCTCGCAATGAGTAGAGGAGATAATGATAAAAAACAGAAGCTACTAAAAAAAGATAGAGATATATTGGCATTTAGAGATAGAGTAATAGCATCTAAGGATATTGGAGATATGGCAGGAGCCTATAGTTTGGCATTTAAGGGAATGGAAGATAATAGTCGCGATGTAGATTTATATAAAATTTATGCAGATATGATAAATAGAGACTATCCAAAGGGTAGAGCTAAGATAAACTATAAGCAGATATCTAAAGATATATTGGCAATAGAGACAAAAATAGAGCATAGATGGCATCTATATAGAGGATTGGAGGGAAAACTATTTTTCAATCAATATAGATATATACAAAATAAAAATAGAGACTATCTCGATAATAGTTTCGGATTATCAATTCTAAATAGTAGTGAAAGATTTATATGGAGTTTTGAATTAGAGAAGTATTTTAATAGAGGAAGACCAAATATAACCGTAAATAGTAAAATTAGATATAAGAGAGATAGTAGTGAGTTTAATATTGAGATTAAACGAAATAGTAGAGCTAAACGAACAGCTAAGCTTAGAATGCTCGGTATTCAAAACTCCATAGAGGTAGGAGTAAAAGAGCATATTTCAAATAGGGCAGTGGTCGGGGTAAGTTATAGAGATAGTAGGTATAAGATAAGAGGTGAAAAATATAGAGGGCATTTAAAAAAGATGAGGTTTGATACAACTTATACAATTAAAAGGGGTTATCCAGATATAAAAATCAATACTTATCTTCTAATTAGTAGATTTAGAGATATAAAACGGAACTCTAAATTGAAGAAACATACAGAGTTTGGCTCACAAATTCATATAGGAGAGGGGGGTAAAAATAGCATTCATAGAGATTTACGACCTTATGGTAGTTTTGGACTCTCAATTGATAATAAAAATAGAATTGGTAGTAGTCTAAGCATAGGAGTATCGGGTGAATTAATGGGAGAAGATATTTTGAACCTATCTTTTGACTACTCTCAAGGTATAGACTTAATTACATATCCATATTATGGGGTTAGTTTAGAATATAAGTTTTAATTATCTTTATTTGAACTAAGCTTCTTTTTCTATAATAAAATTTGTTATATAATAGATTTAAAATAAAAAGGAGTAATTTGTCTCTCGTTCTTCCTGAGG
>JALWZK010000143.1 GCA_027002665.1 Campylobacteraceae bacterium
TAAAGAGTCAATATTTATATCATCCATTATAGGATTTATATTTATATTAAGAGAGACTACTATTACAATGCTTGTTGCTCCTGCTGGAAGCACTACTCTACCTATATATACTCTTACACAAATGGCAAATGGAAAACCATCTACTATTACATCACTCTCTCTTTTAATGATATTTATAGTAATCATACCTCTAATGATATTAATAAAAAAGGTTAGATATGATTAGATGTAAAAATCTAACACTTAAATATAAACAAAAGAGTATTTTTAAAGATTTCTCTCTATATATAGAGGATAGAGAGCGTCTTGTAGTAGTTGGAGAGTCAGGTGTAGGAAAGAGTACACTACTAAGGGTTATAGCTGGATTTACTCCATTAGATAGTGGAGAGATATATATAGATAATCAGTTAGTAACAAAGGATAGAGATATTATTGTTCCTCCAAATAGAAGAGGGATAGGTATGATATTTCAAGATTTGGCACTATGGCCACACTTAGATGTGCAAGGAAATATAGCTTTTGGACTTAAGATAAAAGGAGTCCCAAAATATAAGCGTAAAGAGATAGTAGAAGAGATGTTAAATATGGTAGGACTTCAAGGTTACGAAAATCGTAATATAGATAGACTATCAGGTGGAGAACAGCAGAGAGTAGCACTTGCTCGGACACTTGCACTCTCACCCAAAACTATTCTTATGGATGAACCTCTATCTAGTTTAGATAAAGCACAAAATATAAAACTAAGAAGAGAGATAATTAGACTTCAAGAGGATTTAAAATTTACTTTAGTATATGTAACACATAATGAAGATGAGGTAGAAGAGATAGCTACAGAGAGATTATATCTTAAATAGTTAAGGTATAATATTAAAAATATTAATGGGTTTTGCATAATGAAATTTTTTATATATCTTTTTCCAATATTTATACTTATAGCTATTGTATATCTAAGAGTAGAACCTAACTATGGAGATTTTATAAAACTATCTAAATTTAGTGAACCAGCCTATGGAGTCTTTTGGTATGAGCCACGATTTAGATATTTACAGAGAGCAAAATATGAGCCATATCCTGAGATGCCAAATTGTGATAGATTAAGATTTGTATATAAACTCTCCTCTAAAGAGATAAAAAATGCAACCAAATAGATTTTACTTTGCTCTTATAAATCTTCTAAGAGAGGCTAAGGGGCATATTGGAATTGCTATACTATCCATTATTTTAATCTTTTTTATATCATCTATTATACTATTCTCTAATGCTCTACAACAGACTATTTTAGAAGCCTTAGAGGCTCAACCAGATTTTGTTGTTCAAAAGATACGAGATGAGGTGATAGTTCCAATTAAAAAGAGAGTAGCAGATGAGATTATAGAGATAGCAGGAACTACAAATATAAGTTTAAGAGTTTGGGGGAGATATACCTTTTCTAACACTCAAAAGAGTATTTTAATAGTAGGAGTTGACTTTTTAGATGAGCAGAGCCATGATGCTTTAGAGAAGATTATTAAAAGCACAGATTTAAATGAATTTCTGATGGATAGAAATCAGATTATAGTTGGTGAGGGAGTTGCTAAATGGATGAAAAAAACCAAAAGAGATAAAACTCTTAGAGTATATACTCCAAAAGGTAAAGCAGTTGAGCTTAAACTATTTAAAGTGATACCAAAGAGTCTTAATCTCTTCTCAAATGATATGGTAATTATGAATATCAAAACTGCACAAAAGATATTTGGACTTAAAAGAAGTAGCGTTACCGATATAACATTTGATGCTCCAAATGAGTTGGAGTGGGATATTATTCCAATAAAGGTCTCTAGTTTAGATAGTGATTTAAGAGTAATTAGTAAAAAAGAGTCATATAAAGCCTATCAAGAGATGTTTGACTATAAGGGTGGCTTTTTTCTGCTTAGTTTTATAATGGTTGCTATGAGCTTTATGATGCTTCTATACCAAAAATATTCTCAAGTCTATAGCTCTCAGAAAAGAAGCATTGGGATATTAAAAGCGATAGGTTGGGGAGTTGGAGATGTGCTTATTATGAAATTTTATGAGACACTTACTGTTGTGGTTATCTCATTTATAATTGGATTTTTACTCGCTTGGAGTTTTGTATTTATATTTGATGCACCTATTATAAGAGATATATTTTTAGGAAATAGTAATTTTGAGCTAACAGATATTAAACTCTACTCATCTATTGATTGGTTCAATATTACAACTATCTTTATACTATTTGCCTTACCATTTTTTATGTCGGTTTTAATTCCTGTATGGAGAGTTGCAACTACTTCACCAAAAGAGGCAATGAGATGAAAAAGCCTATAGTTACCCTAAAAGATGTATCTAAGATATTTGATAATGGGACAAAGGCATTGGATAATATCAATCTACAGATTTTTAAAAATGAGACTATTATTTTAAGTGGAGTTAGTGGAAGTGGGAAAACAACACTTATTGGTTTAATCGCTGGATTAGATAGACCAACTGAGGGGTTAGTTGAGGTAGATGGAGTAAAAATATCCAAACTTCCACAGATTGAATTAGATAGCTTTAGACAAAAGAGTGTAGGGGTAATATTTCAAGACTTTGGATTGATAGAGTATCTAACTGTATATGAGAATATTATAGCATCTCTTATCCCTCTAAGGTTAGAGAGAGATATTGCTGAGAGAAGAGTTCAAGAGGCAATGAGAGAAGCTAATATCTCACATAAAGCCAATAGTAGAGTATATCATCTTTCAGGTGGAGAGAAACAGAGATGTGCCATAGCAAGAGCAGTTGTTAATAGACCAAATATAGTTATATGTGATGAGCCAACAGCCAATCTTGACTTAGAGAATAGTAAACAGTTTATTAAGTTATTAAATGGCTTAAAATCTAAAGGGCATACAGTTATTATTGCTACACATGACCCAATTTTTGAGAGATTAATGCCAAATATTAGAAAAATCACTATTTCAAATGGAAAAATAGAAAACTCTTATGGATAATACACTTTTACACAATCAAAATGTTATTATTTTATTCTTTGGTAGTATCAGTAGTCTTATAGTGCTTATTATTGCCACACTCCTTGCTATAGAGATAATTTTTAATTGGGATTTTAATAAAACAGATAAGAGACAGCATAGATTAGAGAAAAATAGTTGGTTAATCTCAACTATTATAGGATTTATAGCTAGTATAAAAGTTATATTACTTCCATATTTTGTATTTACAATAGATACTCTTAGCAATATTGTCCCAGGGGCTATGTGTGGAGCTGGAGTTATTAGTTATAATGATTATGGCATGAAACTTCTATTTATAAAGATAGTTGAACTTGCTTTAATTGCTTTTTGGCTTCTACTTAACCGATATGATATAAAATCTCTATATAGATGGATAAAACCTAAAATGTTTCTATTGATTTTAATCTTCGCTATATCAACTATACAACTATGGTTTGAGTATCACTTTTTTGAAGCAATAGATATACATAAGGTAGTTAACTGTTGCTCAACACTATATGGTCTATTGGAGGGTATGAATCCTTTGCCATGGGGATTAGATAGAAATCTACTACTTATACTCTTTTTTCTGCTCTATGCTTTAATACTCTCTACATATTTAGCCAAACAAGAGTATCTCTTCACTGTAGCAGTTATACTATTTAGCATAATTGCATATTATAGTGTTCTCTACTTTTTTGCTCCATATATCTATGAACAACCAAATCACAACTGTCCATTCTGTATGATGCAAAAAGAGTATCACTATGTGGGGTATGCTGTATGGAGTCTATATTTTATAGGGATTTTTTTAGGAATTTGGTCTATCTTTGCCCAAAAGGTTTTAAAAATAGATAGCCAAATATCTAAAAGATATTCAGTTACTATTTTAGGTATATTTATACTACTCTTAGTGGGATATGTTTTACTCTATTACTATAATAACCATACATTTTTACAAGAGATAAAATCAACTGGAATGATAATGGATATGTAATGGAAAGATTTTTTAAAAAAGTAAGTTATATTCTGCTGTTACTTATAGCTATAATTATAGGGTATAGCCTATATAGTAGTAGTGAGCCTGTAACTGTAGTTCATGGAAATAGGGGACACTATCCTCTGCTCTTCACACTTGAAAAGACAAATGACCCTATATCAAAAATGCTTATTAGAGATTTTATAAATGCTTGTGAAGTGGTTGAAGAGAATGGAGATACATACTTCTTTGCTGAACCTGCTGATATGCTTATATGGCTAAAAGATAGACCAAGAGGTAAGAGATATTGGCTATGGGTATATACTATAGATACAAATAGATGGATAAACGCTAAATTGGCTTGGTATGGTGTGACAGATAAAACTATTATGGGGTATGGATTTGGAGCAAGAGAGAGAAGATGTGAAAAGTGTATCGATTTTAATGAGCTTAAAAAACGAATACACCAAAATCAAACTCTCCTTAATCCAAAGGTAAGAAAAGAGTTATTGGAGGATAACTATTAAGTTTAACTACCTCTAACTAAAAATAGTTAGAGTTTATGGTAGATAGACTTTTCCAATAGTTCCTTGAGGAGATATATTTTTATTCTGTCCAGTGTAATACTCCTCTATCCAACTTTTTAGTGGCCATCTTGTAGCAGGAGCTGTATAATCACCCAATTGATGACCTTTCCAATCATTTCCATGACCTAGAGTCATACCAGCTACATTTGCCTGATTAACTAAGAAATCTATATTTCTAAAGTAGAAAGATGGATGATTTGACCAAAGACTACTTTTCCATATCCATACTTTCGCATTATTAAGTGTTTTTCCATCACGCTTAAGTAGCTTTTTAGAGATAGCACCAAAATATTTTGCTCTTGCTTTATATATATTATCGCTTCTGTCTCCAACAGTTGGATTAAAGTTGAAAGCAAGATAGTCAAAACTCACACCAAATGAGTTTATCTCATCAGCCATACGCTGAAGAGTTGGGTCATTTTCCCAACCACCAGCAGGTTCTGTATCTTTTATACCTTGACTTCCCCACTCTTTAATAGTATATCCTAATCTTACATTAGGAGCATATTTCATACGGATATAGTCCATTACTTGGAAAATTCCAGCAAATGTTTGTGGTGGATTAAGCTCTAATACCTCAGGGAATAGTGTTTCAGCAATTTTTGCCGGCACTTTTGAAGCATTGTCATCATATTTACTATGAATAACTCCCATAAAGTGTGGTGGTGGATCCCCAGCAAAGATATGAATAACACCATTTTTTAATTTACCAAGCATTTGCATCTCTGTCTTCCAATATAAGAACCATCTATAGAGTTTGTGTGGGTCTTGTATAGCACTCTCAAAATATTTTCTAGACCCCATAAATACAGTCCAACTCTCATCACTTATAACAATAACATGGTTTTTAGGGTCATTTTCATTACGACTAACTGCATATTGCCATGCATCCACATCACTTTGAACAAGTGGCTTATATATTTTATGTCCATAATTAAATCCTGGAGGTTCAATTCCTGCTACATTCCAACTATTTGAGTCATTAAATTTTGCTGCAACCATAGTAAAGTAGTTAGGTAGTTCACCTTTTAGATTTTTACTGAAGATATTTTTAACTTTTTGTTTATGTAGAGTAGTTGTAACAATATCTTGATTTTTATCTGTCTGCACAGTAGCACTTCTATTGATACTACTTCCACCCCACAATGTAACTCCAGATGATGAAACTAAATTAGGATAGCGTGCACTAATAATAATTGGCACTTCAGAGTCATCACTATTTAAGACAATTTGTGAATTACCATTTTGTAATGACCAATTACCATGAAGTGTTAAAGAGCGACCAACATTGTGTTTTTTACCAATAGCAAGATATTCAAAATAATTGTAGGTACCATCAGCTCTTAGCTGTAGTCTTATTTGAAGGTAGTTTGCATTACCATACCAGTTTCCAACAAATAATTGTTGTGATGGATTCATTGTAATTGGTGATGTAGTATCCTTTCCAAATTTTTCCTCTACTTTACTATCTACTAATTGAGGAGCTATATAACTATTTAGATTTGGATTATTTGCACTATTATTTATAGTTGCCTCTACATTTTTTACTTTTACAGTTCTTGTTGATGTAGCTTCATTTCCTGCACTATCTATAGCTTTATAGGTGATAGTATATGTTCCTACTCGATTTACATCAACATTTCCTGTAATTGTAACAGTAACTGCCCCATTTACATCATCAATAGCTGTTGCCCCTGCTTCTGTATATGTTGTTCCTTTAGCAACCTCCATTGGATTTGCACCATTTAATGTAATAGTAGGAGGAGTAGTATCTATATTATTATTTGAGTTATTGTTATTATTGTTGTTTGAGTTACCATTTGAACTACTATTACTATCAGGTAATGCACCAGAGTAAACTTTTACCTCTGCAACAGTTACAACATAGTCACCAAATGCGTTTTTACTATTACCCTCAAGTCCAATT
>JALWZK010000144.1 GCA_027002665.1 Campylobacteraceae bacterium
GCCACCAACCCAAAAAGAGATAGATACTCTAATATTAGAGGCTCAAAAACAGTTAATAGATTATGAAAAAGATGAGATAGTTACTAACTATATAAAAGATGGATTGAAAATTCAAAAGGTAGTGATTGTCTTTTGGGGGTGGGAGATGGTCTATTGTGAGGTTGGTAATAGGTTAAAAAGTTGCGATTTATAACACACTATTTTGCTTAATTTAAATTGTTTTAAACACTGAAAAAACACTATTTCGGCTCTTTGGCAAAAATTTAATAAAAGCCCATAAAATGGGCGAATAGCTTTAAAGAGACTATATTGTTAAAATCTTTTCTAATTTTCCAATAGAGCCACTAATTTTGCCTTATACTCATTCCAAATTTGGATTATTCTATCAACTATTTTTCTATTTATCCCTTTAATATTCTCCAATGCTCTCGGCTCTCTATCTAAGAGAGATACAACCTCTTTATGCTCATAGTATGTGAGAATTTTATTTAGCTTCTTCTTACCTACACCTTTTGTAGATAGGAGTAGCTCCTCCAACTCTTCATTGCTAATATTGACATTTTCAGATGCCTCATCTCCACTAACCTCTGGTGCTTTACTCTTTTTAAGCATTGGCACCTTCATAGATTTTAAGTTTTTAACTGCAAATTTATCTTGATAGTTCCACTTTTCACTCGGCCACTCTTCAAACTTTCTCTCTTTAACTCTAAACATCTTATATTGTTTATCTAACTCGTGAACATAGACCTCTTTCTCTCCATATATCTTCTTTCGTGTGCCGAAAAAGGCTCCATCATAAGATGGTCTATACTCACCAAAGGTTATATATCGCATAGTTCTCAATACATCAGGAGATATTTTTCCAAGCTCTTCCCAATTAAACATTGGAATATTTGGTTTTTTAAATCTACCCTTAGTTAAATTCCACATTAGATATTGTCCAATCCAATCTCTAATATATGGAAATGCTGCGAAAGCGGTAGCACACTCTAAAATTCTAACCTTTCCATCTTTTCCATAAGCTATATCACACGCCCAATACTCTGCATTTGCCGCCTTACTGGCTTTAACTGCCAAATCAAGCACAGGTTTTGGAACATTCATATAGTCCATACTTCCACCTTGAGAGGTGTTCGTTAGCCATTCACCTTGTGGCGCTCTTCTCCAGAATGCACATACAGGTTTATGCCCTATTAACATTACACGAATATCAGCCTCCATTGGAACAAAATCTTGAATATACATAGGGTGATACTTCTTCTCATCAAATAGAGCTTTTGCCTCTCTATATGAATCGACTTTATGAACAAAATATCCACCATAATTAGATGGTCCATAGGAGCGTTTAATAATCTTTGGATAATCTGTCTTCTTTAGAAATTTATATCCACTCTCTCTATCATAGAATATATATGTCTTTGGAACTGGAAGATTATATTTCCACGCAAATCTTGTTACATTCTCCTTAGATTTATTTGAGAATTGAGCATCGAGAGATGGAACAAATCTAACATTTGGTAACTCTCTCGCTATCTCTCTAAATGTCTCATAGGCTGTTGCTGGAATATTTCCAATAAGCACATCTATCTTTTTTCGCTTAACCTCTTCTATAAATCTATCTTTATCATTACCCCAATGGTAAGTTACACTCTCTATCTTATCTGGCCACCCTTTAAAATTTGAACGGTCGAAAAATCTCAATACATAATCTAAATATAAAAGTCCTAATTTTGGTAAATCTCTACTTTTTGAAGCCATTTTATTCTATCCTTTATTTTTTATTTTTTTTTGTTTTTCTATCTATCATATCAACTATTAAATCTATTTTCTTA
>JALWZK010000145.1 GCA_027002665.1 Campylobacteraceae bacterium
GCTATGGATATATATTATCACCTCTATTCAGGCTCAAGGGTAGCATCTCTTCAAGCTTTAGATGAGGTTTACTCCTACGCCCTAACTCAAAAGACATCTAAACTATACGCCTCTCAATATATTAGAAAGGGAAAGGGGTTTTATCACACCTCAATAGCTGACTTAGGTAATAGTAGATATGAGATTAGAAATCAAGGATACTTAAGAACAGTTAGGGTTGATAAGAGAGTAAAGGTTAATTTAAAGCAAAGTCTCGGTGTAGCCGGATTTAACTATAAGGATAACACCACCTATATCACCTTAGATAGAAGAGATAGACATATTATAAAACTTACCAATAGTATAGATACTCCATATCTAATAGATAGTGAAGGGTGGGTAGAGAAAGTTACTATTCAAGATAATAGTTTTAAATTTAAACTAAACAGCAATATGAGTATAGAGGCTAATTTTTTTGTTCCAAATTCATGTAAACTAACCCCTATTGAGGGATTAAAGAGTAGTTATAAAGGTAGAGTTTTATCTATTCTATATCAAAAGAGAGAGGTAACTATTGAGTTTAAGTGCAAATAATAATAATACCTCCACCTCCATTCTATCTATAAAGGAGATTATTGCCATTATTATAGTCTTTAGTTTTCTTCTATATCTCCTTTTTCCCAAGAATGATATTGACGAAATTATAGAGACTAAGGGGAAAAATACAAATCTCTCTATAAACTATATAGAGAGTATGATACTCTACTATCCGAATAATATAAAGCTAAAAATGTTGCTTTTAAAAAAGTATGATAGTAGTGGCAAGATAAAGAAGGCACTTAAATTAATAGATAAACTTTTAAAAAAGACAAGTGATAGAGAAATTTTAGATGAGTTATATCTCACACAATATAGACTACTTAAAGAGTTATATTTTAAACAGGAGGGGAATGTAACTATAGAGTTAATTAAGGATAAGCTATATAACTATTTTAAATTTAAGGGAGAAGATAGAGACTATATCTTCTTCTTAGGAGAGGCGACACAGATGGATTTTAAAAAATTAAAATATCTCTCCCTAAAAGGATTAATAGAGCAGAACCATAAATTAGTAGATTTTAACCTAATAAAGGAGGCATACTACCTATCTCTATCACTGGGACATAGAGATGAGGCAGAGAACTATCTCTATAGACTTATAGAGTTTAAAGATGCAAATAGCACACTCAAAGATACTATGTTATCTTCACTACTTAATGAAAAAAAGTATAAAAAGGCTATCGATTTATCTATTAAGCTATTCTTGGAAGAGAGAGATAGAAAAAGGTTGGAAAACTATTTTAATATAGCTCTCTATGCTACAGCTCTAATAGATAAAGATAGTAATAGTTCAGATAATATAGAAAAGTTAATTAATATCTATGAGAGTAGTCGAGATATGAACGCCTATGATATATCCTATATCTTAGAGAATCTTTTAAAAATGGGCTATACAAAAGAGGCAAGTAGATTTGCAAAAGAGTCATTTAAAAAATACTCTCAAGAGTTTGATGAGAATAGCACAAAATTGGCAATTGATAGTTTAGTATATAACCAAGAGTTAAAATCGGCACTTAAAATTGCTCTATTTGCAGAAAAAAAATTTAATAAATCTAAATGGTTAGATGAGAGTATTAAACTCTCTATATGGCAAGGTAAAATGCAAGATGCAGTAGCCTTAAATGAGAGAGGGTTAAAAAAATATGGAGATAGAAAGTATGAGAAGTATTTAAAGGAGAAGACTACTCTAAATAGTGCATATCATATCTTAGGTGAGATATATAAGAAGAATGGAAATATAGATAAGATTGTAG
>JALWZK010000146.1 GCA_027002665.1 Campylobacteraceae bacterium
ATATTAGATTGTTCGGTGCTACTCTATCTATAAAAGGTAAACAAGAACGTTCTCTTACAGGTCCAGTCCAATTTAGGTTGGGTCATTCGCTTAATAAGACAGAGATTCTCCAGTTCCAAGGTCAAACAACCTTGCCTTCAGGAGAATCTAAAAAGCAAGGAACTGTTACTGAATGGTGGGGCATCCGTTATGGTGTTTTTTCAGTTTATGGCGTAGTGAATTTTAACAATACTTCAACTTCTATGAATCTTGAAGATGTGAAAAAATTGTTTGAGGCGATGAGTAATCTTTTTGAGGCCTCATCTGCAATTACAAGAAGTAAATTGGGACATAAGTTGATCGGAATTCTGCTTGCGAAAACGCCGCATTATGTTGGAAATTTGGATTCTTACATACGCTTGAAACAGGGTGATAGGGACATAACTTATGATGTAGATAAAGATGGTGAAGGTAAGAGGTTAACTTCGGGAAGGGATTGTACGTTAGATTTCTCTCAATTAAAGGACAAATTAGGAGATGTTCCTTTGAAATTGTTGGTATCAAAAAATACTCTCTTTAGTTTTGCAGGGATATCGGATAAGGTGTTTGATGTGAACTCTCTCCTTTCTTAATTTTTTCTTTTTAGGGTGATTTGATGGTTGTATGTTTTGAAGTATCTGCTCCGTTTGCATTTTTCAAAAAGCCATTCACAAAAACTTCTTCTGATGTTTATATTGTGCCGCCTAAAACTGCTATTATTGGTTTGATAGCTGCTATTAGAGGCTGGAAACGGGATTCTTATGATGACTATATTAGAAATACTCTTGTGGGGATAATTTTAGAGAAGATACCTTACAAAATACCTTTTAATTTTAATTTTGAAAATACAAAAGATACTAAATCTCCTCGCATTCAATTTGGCGCGCAAGTTTTAAGGGACGTTAGATATAAGATTTTTATAAATGATGATTCTTTATATGAAGTTTTAAAAGATTTAAAACCGGTGTATACTCCTTATTTGGGTTCCTCAAATATGCTGGCATCTATTGAGAATGTTTCTTTAATCGATCTTTCTTTATCTTCTCTGAGTAGCTATACCTCTATTTCAGTTGTGCCAAAAAATTCTAATGAAGCAAGGATTTATCCAGAACGTGGTGATCTTCTTTTCCAAGAAAGAATCCCTTATTGTTATGAGTATCTTGAGGGAAATAGAATGGCCCGTTTTAAGGATTTTGTTTATTCTTCTGCTCCACTCAAGGTTGAAAATAATCCTTCAAAAGTTCTTCAATTTGAGAAGGGCGTGGTGGTGATGTTTTAATGTGTTTCTCCCACAACAACAAACTTCTCAAAGATCATCTGGAAGAAGTGTCTCTGGCTTCTACTTATCTCTATAAAGATGGTGTTTTGTTTCTGGCTTCTATGCTTCATGACATTGCAAAATCTAACGATGCATTTCAGGAACGTATAACAGGCAAAAAATTGGAAAATCCTTCTTATTGGGAAAGGTTTGGCAAAAATGAACATTCTTTACCTGGTGCTATATTTTTACTCAAAGAAAAAGGTTTTTCTGAAGATAATTTTTTATCGAGTTGGTTGATAGCTTCTCATCATATTGGGTTGGTTAAAGGGGCCTATAGTTTAGGTGAAAAATTAAAGTCTACTAGGGAGTTGAGGGGTTATTTAAAGGATGTAGAAAAGATTAGAAACAAACCCTGTGTAAAGGATGTAGTCTCTTCCCTAAAAGCTTCTCCTCATAAAGATGTTACAAGTTATTTGTTTATTAGTTTTATTAAATCTTGCAGGAGAAAACGAATTTTATATGATCTTTTTATGGATCAGTATTTTAGGTTAGGTCATCTAATCTTGGCAGATCGTCTTTCTGCTTCTTTTGTGTTAAATAAGAGTAATTATTCTATTTTATTAGAGAAGTTAGTTAAACCGCCTTTAGATTTTTCTTTTTCTCCAGAGGAGGTTTTAGAAAAGATCTCTATCCATTTTAAATCTTTAGAATTTCCTGTTGGGAGGTGGAGATATAAAATCCAAAAACAAATTCTTGAGGATTATGATCCTAATTGTTATGTTTATATGATGGATGTTCCTACTGGAGGTGGAAAGACAATTGCGGCTTTTTTGTTGGCTTTAAAAATCCTTTTTAAAGAAAACAAATCTCGCATATTCTACATGCTTCCTTATGTGAGTATCATAGATCAAACTTATGAGGTGATAAAGACTCTTATTAGAGATTTTTTGAATAGTTCTTTTTATCTTGATTTAGATCATTATCTTTCTTTTAGAGATTTGCCAAAAGAGATATTAAGAGAAAAATATATATAATAGGGGTTATGTTTTAGGTTGTTCTATCCTAAAATTAACTCTGGAGGTGTTTTGATGAAGGAAATATTAATAGTAATTTTGTCTGCTATAGTTGGCTACATTGTGCTATCAGCACTCTCTGTAAGTAACAGTCCTCAAGAGGCTATGCGTAGAATTATAGAGCAACCTCAAAATGGTTTAAAAGATAAAAAAGAGTTAGACTTAGTTCGATTAGAGAAGGAGCATGATGAAAAACTTAGGGAGTTACAGACTCAAAAAGATATAGAGGCTCTGAAGATTAAACAGAATATAGAGATAACAAAAGATAAGTATAATACAGATGTAAAGTTAAAGGAGATAGATTTTAAAAGAGATAGCACCATTGCAGGGATAAAATATCAATCTGTAGAAAATCAAAAAGCTCAAGATAATAAGATGCTTATCACTATTGCCGTTTTAATATTTATATTGATATATATATATCTTAAGTATCAAAAGAATTTAGCCCAAATAGAGATAGAGAAGGATAGAGAGTATAAGAGTATGTTGGCTAAGAAAGAGTATGCAGAGAAAATTTTATCTATTGTCGCAAGTGGTAATATATCTATAGAGACAGAGACAAGACTCCTTAAAATATTAGATGAGATAAATAATCCAAAGGTAGATACAAATAGAGGTATAATTCACCACCCTAATCCCGATATAGAACAGCTCTCTTTTAATAGAAATAGATAATTATATGCTTAATGTAACTTTTATACTCTTCATAAAATGTTTTGTCCTAAAAGGTAACATCAAAACTTATTGATAGAATAATTCTCCCTTATTAAAATTCCCGTTATCCAAAGTAAGATATTCTGTTATCAGTGATAAAAAACCTCACTTAAATTAATTTTAAATTAAAGGGGAAACCTATGGCAGTAATGAAAGCTCCTGAAAATACTCCAGTATGGGTAGATACTTCAAGATGTAAAGCTTGTGATATATGTGTTGATGCATGTCCAGCTGGTGTGCTTTCGATGCAACCAGAACCAACTTCTACATTGGGTGCAATGATTAGCGTAATTGCTCCTGAATCATGTATTGGATGTAATGAGTGTGAACTCTCATGTCCAGACTTCGCTATATTTGTAGCAGATAGAAAAGAGTTTAAATTTGCAAAATTGACAAAAGAGGCAAAGGCAAGACAAGAGGCAATTGTAAATAATGGATATAGATTGCCAAAAGATTATAAGGAGGCTAACTAATGTCAGCAACAAGAGAAGTAATTTCGAGTGGTAATGACTTGGCAGCTATGGCTGCGGTTGATGCCGGATGTAGATTTTTTGGAGGGTATCCAATTACTCCTTCAAGTGAAGTGATGCATACAATCTCTGACCTTCTACCAAAAGTAGGTGGTGCAGCAATTCAGATGGAAGATGAGATAGGTGGAGTAGCGGCCGCAATTGGTGCAGGAATGTCGGGTGTTAGAAGTATGACAGCAACATCAGGACCGGGTATCTCACTTAAAGCTGAAAACTTAGGACTTGCGCAGATGGCTGAAGTGCCACTGGTTGTTGTAAATGTAATGAGAGGTGGTCCATCAACAGGTCTTCCAACAAGAGTTGCACAGGGTGATGTTGCACAGGCAAAAAATCCATCTCACGGTGACTATAAATCAATTACTCTATGTGCTGGAAACTTAGCAGAGTGTTATACAGAGACTGTAAGAGCATTTAACTTAGCAGATAGATTTATGCAACCGGTATTTGTCCTATTAGATGAGACTATTGGACATATGCACGCTAAGGCTGTAATACCTACTGCTGAAGAGGTTAAAAAAGGAATTGTTCCAAGAAAGACTTTTGATGGTGCTCCAGAAGATTATAGACCTTATGATGTTCCACAAGACCAACCAGCAGTTCTTAATCCAATGTTTAAAGGTTATAGATACCACTTTACAGGTCTCCACCATGACGCATTAGGTTTTCCAACGGAAGAGATTGAGACATGTAGAAAACTTATCGATAGACTCTTTAGAAAAGTAGAAGAGCATAAAGATGAGATTGAATCAAACGAAGAGTATATGTTAGATGATGCTGATATTTTAATCATCGGTTATGGCTCTGCTTCACTTGCAATTAAAGAGGCTGTAGATATGCTTAGAGCTGAAGGAATTAAAGTTGGTATGTTTAGACCAATTACACTCTGGCCATCTCCTGAGAAGAGACTGCATGAGTTAGGTCAAAAATTTGATAAGGTTCTATCTGTTGAGCTTAATCAAGGTCAATATTTAGAAGAGATTCAAAGAAGTATGGGAAGATTGGATATTGCAAAACTTACCAAAACAAATGGTCGTCCATTCTCTCCAGCTGATATTATTGAAAAAGTGAAGGAGCTTTAATATGGCATTCAATTATGATCAATACTTAAGAGTAAATAAGATGCCAACACTTTGGTGTTGGGGGTGTGGTGATGGTGTTATTTTAAAGGCATTTATCCGTGCAGTTGATAAACTTGGGTGGAATAAAGATGATATCTGTTTAGTTTCTGGTATTGGGTGTTCTGGAAGATTCTCCTCTTATGTAGATATGAATACTGTTCACACTACCCATGGGAGAACTGTAGCATTTGCAACAGGTATTAAACTTGCCAATCCAGATAAACATGTCATCTGCGTAGCTGGTGATGGTGATGCTCTTGCTATTGGTGGAAATCATACAATTCATGGTTGTAGAAGAAATATAGATATTACACTTATAGTCATAAATAACTTTATCTATGGTTTAACAAATTCACAGACATCTCCTACAACGCCACAAGGTTTCTGGACAGTTTCTCAAAAAGCTGGAAATATCGACCCAACATTTGATGGTTGTAAGTTAGCAGAGGCTGCTGGTGCATCATTTGTAGCGAGAGAGAATGTAACAGCACCTAAGAAACTTGAAAAAGTATTATATGAGGCTATGAAGCATAGAGGTTTCTCATATGTAGAGGCTATGTCTAACTGTCATATTAATCTTGGTAGAAAAAATAAGATGCAATCTGCTATGGCAAATCTTGATTGGATTGATAGTATTACTGTATCTAAAAAGAAATATGATAAGTTAAGTCCTGAAGAGCAACTAAATCTTCTTCCTACAGGTATTTTAAAACAAGATACAGAGGCTGCTGAATATTGTGATATGTATGAAGAGATTAAAAAAGTGCATCAAGGTAAGCGTAAAAAACTAACTCAAGATGACTTTAAGAAAAAAATATAAGGATAATGGCTATGAGTAGAATTGTAATGCGATTTACTGGTGTTGGTGGACAAGGTGTTCTTCTTGCTGGTGAGATTTTTGCTGCTGCAAAGATTAAAGATGGTGGTTTTGGTGTTAAAACCGCCACCTATACATCACAAGTTCGTGGTGGACCTACTGTTGTTGATATTCAATTAGATGATAAAGAGATTTTTTATCCTTATGCTATTGATGGTCAAATTGATTTTATGCTCTCTGTGGCTGATATTAGCTATCAACAGTTTAAAAATGGTGTCCGAGAGGGTGGCACAATTATAATTGACCCAAATCTCGTTCACCCATCAGAGGAAGATAGAAAGAGATGGAATATTGTTGAAATTCCTATCATTACTATTGCTAAGGAAGAGGTTGGAAATGTAATTACTCAATCGGTAGTTGCACTCGCTATCGCAAATACATATATGAAAGCGTTAGATGAGAAACTTCTTATTGAGACAATGCTTAGTAAAGTCCCTCCTCGATTTCATGAACTAAATAAAAAGGCCTATGAGTTAGGTAAAAAATATGCAATGGAAGCTATAGCTAAGGCAAAGGCATAAATAGTTAGAGGTAACAGATTGTTACCTCATCTATTTACACTTTGTAGCATTCTTATCTTTAAGAAGAGTATCCAAAGTCTCTTTTTTACAACCTTTTACAGGTTTTTTAGACTTTTCAATTACCGGTTTCCCATTAGAATCCCATTTAACTTTACCACAATTTAGATTTATGGTGCTTAATAGTAGTAGTGGTAGTAATAGCCTTAATAAACTCATATTTTAATCCTTCCTTATAAAAAATTAGAATTAAAAATACCCTTTAAGAGTATTTATATATATATAGTATATCAACTTTATATAAATTTTTTTTTAAAAAACAAATTAATTTTTAAAAAAAAGAAAAAA
>JALWZK010000147.1 GCA_027002665.1 Campylobacteraceae bacterium
GGATAAGATAGAAGATTTTAAAAGATTTAAATCTTTAATTGAGAGAAGGGCAGATTTTGAGCCTTATGAGTATATTGTTCATAGAGTTAGTTTTTATGATATAGAGCTATATATAGATAAGGGTGTATTAATTCCAAGACCGGAGACAGAGATTTTAATAGATTTAGTAGCCGATATTATAGAGAGAGAGAAAATTACATCTATTTGTGAGATTGGAGTTGGAAGTGGAGCTATCTCTATAGTCTTAGTTAGAAAATTCCCAAATTTAAAAGTGATAGCCACAGATATATCTGATAAGGCTATTGAGGTGGCATCTATAAATATAGAGAGATTTAATCTAAAGGGTAGAGTAGAGCTTATAAAATCAAATCTGCTTGATGAGGTGAGTAGAGATGTAGAGCTTGTAGTGAGCAATCCTCCATATATTGCAAATGGTTTTAAGTTAGATAAGAATATTATTAGATATGAACCCAAAGAGGCACTATTTGGTGGAGTTATTGGAGATGAACTATTGAAAGAGATAGTCATAGATGTCCAGAATAGGAATATTAAATATCTAAGTTGTGAAATGGGATATGACCAGAGAGCATCGATGGAGAAATTTTTTCAGCAAAATGGGATAAAATCTTATAGTTTTTATCAAGATTTAGCGGGATTTGATAGGGGATTTATTGTAAACTTTAGCAAATAGGTAACTTAAAAAGTCACCTATTAAAGACCTTTAGCAATATGTTCTACTTTACTCATTGCTGCAGCAATAGCCATATTGGAGTCACCTGCTTTTTGAAGTAACTCTTTTGCTTCAGCAATAGCCTTAGCAAGATTACTATCATCTCCACTAAGGGCAACTGCACCATTAACTATACATAGAGTCTTCTCCTCTTCAACCTTTACATAGCCACTATCAATAGCTACAGATACCTCTCTATTATCTTTTGTATCAATGACAATAACTCCTGCATCTAATAGGGATAGAAGTGTGGAGTGTTTTGGAAGAACTCCAAATTCGCCTTCACTACCGGGTAGTGTAACCTGTTTTACCTCATCATCAAAAATGACACCATCGGGTGTCACAATTTCAAGTTTCATGAGTTCCATAATTAAACTCCTTCCACTTATTTGCTTTGTGCTTTAATTTTCTCATTCTTAGCAATCGCTTCTTCTATGCTACCCACCATATAAAATGCAGCTTCATTCATATCATCATATTTACCCTCGATGAGACCTTTAAATCCTTTTAGAGTATCTTCTAACTCTACATAGACTCCCGGTGTCCCTGTAAATACCTCTGCTACATGGAATGGTTGAGATAGGAACTTCTCTATCTTTCTTGCTCTCTCAACGGTATTCTTATCCTCTTCACTAAGTTCGTCCATACCGAGAATTGCAATAATATCTTGTAAATCTTTATATTTTTGTAGGATAGCTTGAACACCTCTTGCGATATTGTAATGCTCCTCGCCAATAATTGTAGGGTCAAGCATTCTACTTGTGCTATCTAATGGGTCCACAGCAGGATAGATACCCTTCTCTGCAATACTTCTGTTAAGCACGGTTGTTGCGTCCAAGTGAGCAAACACAGATGCCGGAGCAGGGTCGGTCAAGTCGTCCGCAGGAACATATACAGCTTGAACAGATGTAATTGAACCTTTTGTTGTAGATGTAATTCTCTCTTGAAGTTTACCCATCTCACTTGCTAAAGTTGGTTGGTATCCAACAGCTGATGGTATTCTTCCAAGAAGAGCTGACATCTCAGAACCAGATTGAGCAAATCTAAAGATGTTATCGATAAACATCAATACATCAAGCCCCATCTCATCTCTAAAATACTCTGCCATAGTAAGACCTGTTAGGGCAATTCTATTTCTTGCTCCCGGAGGTTCACTCATCTGACCATAACAGAGTGCAACTTTATCGAGAACATTGGACTCTTTCATCTCATAATAGAGGTCATTTCCCTCTCTTGTTCTCTCACCAACACCGGCAAATACAGAGTAACCACTATGTTTCATGGCAACATTGTTAATTAACTCCATAATAATAACTGTCTTACCAACACCAGCACCGCCAAATAGTCCAACTTTACCACCTTTACTATATGGTGCCAATAAATCAACTACCTTAATACCGGTCTCAAATATCTCTGTTGCTGTGCTCTGCTCTTCAAATGGTGGTGGGTCCCTATGGATTGAGCGATACTCTTTTGCGGAGAAATCTCCCGCATCATCAACAGTATCACCCACAACATTGAAAATTCGCCCTAGGACCTCTTCTCCAACTGGAACCTTAATTGAATCACCTGTAGCCTTTACCTCTTGACCTCTAACTAACCCTTCGGTCATATCCATAGCGATAGTTCTAACTCTCCCATCACCAAGTTGTGCGGCTACCTCTAAGACTAATCTCTGCTCTCCACTCTCTAAGGCTATAGTTGTCTCCAATGCCTCATTGATTGCTGGTAAATATCCGTCGAAATCAACATCAACAACTGGACCTAGCACTTGAACTACTTTACCTGTCATTACATATTCTCCTATTAATTATTTCAATGATTCCATACCACTGATAATCTCAATCAACTCAGTAGTAATTGCCTCTTGTCTTGCTTTATTAAATTTAATTGTAAGTTTCTTTACCATCTCACCTGCATTATTAGTAGCCGAATCCATCGCTTGCATTCTGGCACTATGTTCGGCAGCGAGTGAGTTAAGTAGTGCATAATAGATTGTATAATCGATATATTTCTTAATTAATGTATCTATTAAGGTATCGTCATCATCCGGCTCTACCTCCAACTCCGACATAGATACACTCTTCAATTCAATAGTGGAGCTATCAACCGGTAATATCTGTTGCTCTACTATCTCTTGAGTTATCATATTGACATATCCATTATGAATTAAGATAATCTTATCTGTCTTCCCATTAATATAATCCTCTACAAGTGTAGATATAAACTTACTTGCTCTATCATAATCAGGAGAGGCACTTAAATCCTCTATCTGATTAATCATATCTATCTTATTATATTTAAAGAAAGCTATACCCTTTTTACCGATACCACTCAATCTAATAGTTGCACCTGAATACTCTTTTCTAACTCTATTTACCGCTTTAATTGTCTGATAGTTAAATGCACCACATAGACCTTTATCAGCAGTTATAAATATAATATCAACCACTTTTGGGTTTGGATTCTCATGGAAAAATATATTGTCAATTCCACCACTACTCTTACTTATCTTTTGAGCTATCTCATTTATAAGCTCAGTCAATTTCTTTGCATAGATCTTAGAGCGTTTTGCAACCTCTTCTGCCCTTTTGAGCTTAGCTGATGAGACAAGTTTCATAGCACGAGTGGTCTTTTGAGTTCCCTTAACGCTTGAAATTTTTCTCTTTATCTCTTTTAAATTAGCCATTTTCTAATCCTACTCTGCAAAGGATTCACTAAAATCATTAAGTGCTTCTATTAACTTAGCTTCAGTCTCATCTGTAATTTTCTTCTCTTCTCTAATGGTATCCAATATATCAGAGTGTTTTGCATCCATATATGCCATTAACTCCGCTTCAAACTTAGTTACGCTTGATACAGAAATTTTGTCAAGATAACCTTTATTCCCTGCAAAAATCATTACAACTTGCTTCTCTACCGGAATAGGGGAGTATGGTGGTTGTTTAAGAACCTCTACCATTCTGGCACCTCTCTCAAGTTTAGCTCTACTATGCTCATCAAGGTCACTCGCAAACTGTGCAAATGCCTGTAACTCTCTAAATGATGCCAAATCTAATCTAAGAGTTCCTGCTACCTGCTTAGTTGCTTTAATCTGTGCAGAACCACCAACTCTTGATACAGATAGTCCAACATTAATCGCTGGACGGATACCAGAGTTAAATAGGTCAGTCTCTAAGAAGATTTGTCCATCTGTAATAGAGATAACATTTGTTGGAATATAAGCAGCAACATCTCCCGCCTGTGTCTCAATAATTGGGAATGCTGTAATTGAACCTGCCCCATTCTCATCACTAAGCTTAGCAGCTCTCTCAAGTAGTCTTGAGTGGAGATAGAATACATCTCCCGGATATGCCTCTCTACCCGGAGGTCTTCTCAAGATAAGTGACATCTCTCTATATGCTACTGCATGTTTAGATAAATCATCATAGAATATAACGGCATGTCTTCCACTATACATATAGTGTTCTGCAATAGTAACACCAGCATAAGGGGCTAAGAATTGGAAAGCGGATGAGTTAGCCGCAGATGCACTAACTACAATTGTATAGTCCATAGCACCCGCCTCTTCCAATTTTTTGACAAGAGATGCTATAGTTGATTGTTTCTGTCCAATTGCTACATATATACAGATAACACCATTTCCTTTCTGGTTGATAATTGTATCAATTGCAAGAGTTGTCTTACCAGTCTGTCTATCTCCAATAATAAGCTCTCTCTGACCTCTTCCAACCGGCACAAGTGCATCAATCGCTTTAATACCGGTTTGGAGTGGCTCATGAACCGATTTTCGAGCCATAATCCCCGGAGCTTTTGTCTCAAGAAGTCTGGTCTCTTTAATATCGATTGCCCCTTTACCATCAACCGGCTCCCCAAGTGGATTAACCACTCTTCCTAACATCTCATCGCCAACAGGAATACTGAGGAGTTTACCGGTTCTCTTAACACTCATACCCTCAACTATCCCTTCCATAGAGCCGAGAATAACTATACCGACATTGGCCTCTTCAAGGTTGAGAACCATACCCTTAGTGCCATTCTCAAACTCTACAACCTCACCAGCCATAACACTATTTAGACCATATACAGAGGTAATACCATCTGCAACACCTACCACTTTACCAACTTCATTAATGTCCACACTTATCTCGAAATTCTCAATTCTCTCTTTAATTATTGAGCTGATTTCGTCTGCTTTTAATTTGTTTGCCACTGCAACTCCTTCCATTTAGATTTATAGCGATTTTGTAATAAAATCAATTAACTGTTCTTTAACTCTCTGCTTAGAGAAGTTTACCTCAATACCCAAATCATCAACTACTACTCTTATTCCATCTAAATTACTCTTCTCGGTTTGAGTCAATTTGATAGTTGAACCTGTATATCTCTTAAGTGACTCCTCCAATTTTTTAATTTCGTTACTATCTAATTTGTTACTGGAGGTGACAATACCACTATACTCATTGCTCTCTTTTTGTAACTCTCTATTTAAATTTCTAACAATAGCGGGAATTAGATTTAATCTTCCATTTTCACCCAAAATCTTAATAAAGTTAATTAGAAGAGTTTCACTATCTTTTAATCCATCTAAGATAAAGGCTACTTTCTTATCTGATGGTATAAGAGGAGAATTTATCTTGTTGGATATACTCTCATTCTCAAATAGTGAGGCTATAGAGTTTAAAACTTGACTGTATCTAATCTTATCTTCCGGTGATATAACCTCCAATAGAGCCTTAACATATCTTTTTGCTATTAACTCTTCCATCTATGCCACCTTTCTGGAGATTAAAGATACAACCTTAGAGTTGTCTATACCAATATCACTACTATCAATGCCATCTTCTAAGAGTTTTTTGATTGTAGCTCTTACCATTTTATTCTTCTCTACAACCATCTTATCTTCCAACTGTCTCTCTAATGCAAGTAATACCTCTTCATTTTTTCTATTAATATTTTCAGTTAGAATTATACTCTCCTCTTTAGCATCGGCAATTATCTCTTTCGCCTTCTCTTGACTCCTATCGAGATACTCCTCTGCCAATTTAGCCTCTTTTTTAGACTCTTCAAGTTTCATATTTATCTCTTTAATCTGATTTGCTATATCTTCACTTCTATTTTTAAAGAAATCTTTAATTGGATTTGCTACAAGATAGTATATAAGTCCTGCAAAAATCGAAAAATTTAAGACTCTATAGAAAAAATCAGAGTTACTCATACTAATATCGTGATGTTCACTCCCACTTGCTACTGCCAATATAGGTAGCATAAAAGCAACAACTAACGCAATTCTACTTAACTTCATTCTATATCCTCCTCTCTCTTTATAGACTATTGACTTTAGCTTTGAGAGTCTCTTTGAAAAGAGGTAACTTCTCAGAGATAGATTTCTCTAACTCAGCTCTACTATTTTTGAGTTCATCTAAAAAAGCTTGATATTTACTATCTAACTCTTTAATTTTGCTCTCAATTTTACTCTCTGCCAAAGCTTTAGCCTCATTTACAGCCTTTTCTCTAATAGCATTTGCCTCTGCTTTAGCCTCTGCCAAAATGGCATCAGCCTTAGCATGTAACTCATAACTATCCCCTGTCATCTCCTTAACACTCTTTAAATCATTTGCAATAGAGTTATCTCTATCGTCCATAAACTTTAACATAGGTTTATAGAGTATATTATTTAATAAATAAAGAAG
>JALWZK010000148.1 GCA_027002665.1 Campylobacteraceae bacterium
TATTTTGTCGATAATGGATGGGATATGGCAGCTATAAATTTTAGGAAAAACGTTCGTGAAAAGATTGATTCAATCTGTAAATTCCCCGGAAGCGGTAGGCCTACCAAAGAATTTAAAAATGTCAGACATGCTTTAGTTGACAAACATAGAAGGATTTATTATGTTAAAAAAAATTATATTTGGAATATATCTAATAGCAATATTTATCGGATGTGGAGAGCAGATAGATGTCACAACTTCAAATAGAGATATAACAAACTTTAATAAACCTTCTAAGAGAGAGATACTACAGGCTATAAATGAGGTCAGAAGCCAACCGAGAGATTGTCATGATGGGTTAGGTTTAAGGGGAGTAGCCCAACCATTAAAATGGAATAGTGAACTCTATGCTTCAGCCTATGAGCATAGTAACGACTTAGCAAATAGCAACACATTTAACCACTTAGGCTCTGGAACTAAATATGATATTACAGGTAGTAACCTCAACAAAAAGAGTCTATTTTATGAGAGAATTGAGGCAAATGGATATACAGACTATCATATAGTAGGAGAGAATATCGCAGGTGGACAGAGTAGCTTAAAAGAGGTTATGGAGGCACTCTTAAATAGTCCAAAACATTGTGCCAATATTATGAATCCAGACTATAGTGAGGTGGGAGTTGCCATTGTTGTAAATCCAAATAGTGAGTATGGCATCTATTGGACACAAAATTTTGGTGGTAAAAAATAACACTTTTAAACTTTTTTTAATCTTATTTATTATATAATCTGCATTGTAGAGCAGTGAAGACTTCCCCCTTGAACAATCAGTTTTCCACACTCTACAGGAATTACCTCCCTTTCTGGAAAATATTTAGTAAAAATTTTATGGGTAATTCTATCTTCTTTTACAGAATATGTAGGATATATCAATGCCTTATTGCTTATAAGGAAATTTGCATAGGTAGCCGGTAAACGGTTACCTTGCTTATCGAACTTAGCTGTAGGCATTGGTAGGGGGACTAAATTATATGGTTTGTTATCAAAAGTTCTGAACTTTTCTAATTCTCTTTTCATCTTTTTTAACTCAATATAGTGTTCATCATCTTTATCCAGACACTCAATATAAAATATAGTATCTTTTGATGCAAACCTCACCATCATATCTATATGTCCATCTGTATCATCTCCCGCCAAGTAACCATAGTCCAACCATAGAACCCGTTTCGCACCAAGATATTTTTTAAGCCTCTCTTCAACCTCTATTTTTGTAAGTCCACCATTTCTATTTGGATTGCATAGACATCTTGTAGTTGTTAAAATTGTTCCCTCTCCGTCACTCTCAATAGAGCCACCCTCCAATACAAAATCATCTATAATCTCTAATGGTGTAGTCCCCAGATACCCTTTTCTATGTAGAGTTCTATTTACCATATTATCCAAAGAGGCTTCAAATTTGCCACCCCAACCATCAAATTTAAAATCCAACAGTTTAACCTCCCCATTCTCAATAATGGAAATATATCCATAGTCTCTAACCCAAGTATCATTGGTTGGTATCTCAATAAAACTCATATTTCGAGTAGAACAGAATAGTGAGGCTATCTTCTCTCTATCTTTACATAAAATATATACTGGCTGACTATATGCTATCGCCTGTGCTATTCTAATAAATGGGGTTAGTGATTCTGTTAAATTATATTTCCAATCTGTATCTTCATGTGGAAATGCCATAAGTATAGCTCTCTGTTTATGCCATTCTGCTGGTAAAAGTCTCATTTATCCTCCTTGTTAAATCAAATTATATACTTTTTTTAGTTATCATATTATGTATAT
>JALWZK010000149.1 GCA_027002665.1 Campylobacteraceae bacterium
TTATTATACTGTTCATACACTAAGTTTAACATAATAAAACTTAAATAAATATTAACCATATTTATAATATCTATTTTTAATATAAATAACTATTGGGACTCCACTATATCATCAGCTATGTCTGGTTTTAAGTAGTTGAAATCAACCATTCTATCAACAATTTTACGAAATATTGGAACTGCTGTCTGCGATGCAAAATATAACTTTTGAGGTTTAATGACAAGAACACCTATGGTATATTTATGATTAAATCTATCATTAGCAAATCCTAAAAAACTACTATGATATTCATCTATATATTTTCCTTTATATGCTATATGTGCCGTTCCAGTCTTTCCACCTATCTCCAGACCGTCATATTGTGCATTTCTACCTGTCCCCTTTTTAACCACATCAACCAATATATTATGTATTAACTCTGCTGTCTTTGGTGAGCAACTTCTCAGAGATGGAACCTCTCTATTTATATTATACTCTCTATTTTGACTATCCGATAGATACTCTGCAATCTTGGGAGTGACTGCCACTCCATCATTATTAAATGCACTGTATGCTTTAATCAACTGCATAAAATTGACATACATTCCATATCCATAAGCACTATTTGCACTATATGTGGGATACTCTAACATATAGGGGGGTTTAATCTTTCCTTTAAGCTCTTTAGATAGGTCTATACCACTCTTTTGAGCCAGTCCAAATGCTCTAAAACCATCGTAAAGCTCTTTTCCAGATAGTCGCCACGCAATTTTGGATATACCGATATTTGATGAGTGTATGATTATACCTCTCGGTGTTAAAGATTTATAATAGCCATCATCTGTAATAGTATATTTTTTATTAACTCTATATTTCCCACCCAGTTTAATCTCTTCATCTAAATCAACTCTATTATGCTCTAAGGCAATAGATAGAGTCAATGGCTTTATAACTGAACCCGGTTCATACAGATATTCTGAGAAGTTTGGATTTAATATCTTTACATCTTTTTGATATATATGTTCGGGATTAAACCTCTCTGAAGTTGCTAAAGAGATAATCTGTCCAGTTTGTGAGTTCATAACAGCTATTAGAATCTCATCAGCTTCAATCTCCTTTTTCATAGTATCGAGCATATCTTCAATACTCTTCTGAAAATCTAATGGGATATTGATATGCAAATCCATTCCATCAACTCTCGATATATTGATACTATCTTTGGTTCTAATTACTATCCCTAAGACATCTCGTTTGCCTTTAATTAGACCATCTCTCATTGGTGATAGATATGAGTCGTAAGCTTTTTCTAAACCTTTAATTGCTACAGGAGATTTATATCCATTTACCTCTCTATTTTGAACATAGCCGACTGTGGGTGTTAAAAGGGTTCCATAAGGGAAAAATCGTTTTTCATTATCTGCTATAATATCTAACCCCAATACAAGATGAGGTTTACTCTTATCTAAGGGTCTAAACACCCTCATACTATTTAGCTTTCTACTTAATGATTTTAAGTCACTCGCCAATCTAATATCAATATTCCTACTTAAGACAACTCTCCCTCTTATCAATTTACCATTTTTATTATGAAACCTCTCCTCTATCTTATATTTCTCTATTCCACTATAGATACTGAATAGATTAATAAATAGATTTCTCTTCTTAGGCTCAATACTTAAAGTATTAACCTCTGCTCTATATAACTTTTGGCTATAACTTATGGAGTAACCATCGGCAGATATAATAGAGCCTCTAATTGCTCTATCTCTTATAGTAGAAAATTTATTATCGGTATTTCTATTGCTATTTATAGTAGATATAAT
>JALWZK010000150.1 GCA_027002665.1 Campylobacteraceae bacterium
ATCAATATCCGATTCATTTTTCCAACATCTAATAACTCTACTCTCTTTTGACTTCTCTATAATCTCATCTGAACTATTTGCAAAAATAGTTATATTAAATCTACTATTAAACTCTCTTAATAGAAACTCTGAATAGGTAGCAATTCCACATTTTGTATTATAGCTACTAATCCAACCGAGATTTATCTCTTGAGATGGAAATATCTCTCGATTATCCAATTGTTTAATAAACTCTTCTGTTCTATAGGTATAATTTTCCCATTTGAAATTATTGGATATAAGATTGTATGCTTTTTTTGTCTTTAACTCTTTTTTCTCTTTAGATAATATAGTAATCTCTTTTAAAATAGATTTTAAATTTTCTATATCAGGCTCTACCCAATATGAGTTAAATAGATTTAGATGAGTTTTAGCCTTTGCAAAAGAGTAATCTATTAACCACGCTGTATCTTCTCTACAGAAATCGACCTGTCCTCCAAAATTGGTAGTAATTACAGGCAGATTAAATAGCATAGCCTCTGCCATAGGTAGTCCAAACCCCTCTCCTCTACTTGGAGCAACAAGTGCATCACTATTTTGATATAACCATGCTATATTAGAGTCATCTAAATCTCTATTGATTAGTATAATCTCTGGAGAGTTAGGGTCTGCTTCTATCTTTTTAACCTCATCTTCAATACTATTATGGGGATTTGGAAATGTTTTTATTATAAGTGTTACACTATCTTCTCTTGTAAATGTCTCTCTATAGGCTTTAAGTAAAATATCTATACCTTTTCTAGGAAAGCATGATGAGATATGTAAAAATTTAAATTTTTTAGTTGTATTTAACTCTATTGGTTTTGGGGTAACTTTGAATATATGATTAGCCCCTAATCCAACTACCTCTATTGGCACAGTAACTCCATTATGAATTAGAACGGATTTAACATACTCCGACATTACTGTGATACCATCTAAATTCTGATTAAACTGCTCTATATATCTTCTTGGAAATCCAGACTCCTCCCAACCGTAGGAGTTTAAGATATTAAAATCTCCTCTCATTCCAGTAACTCTTGGAGGATATAGATTTCTAAACACAACTTTGGCGTTTAATCCCTTTTGAGATTTTTTATATATCTTCTCTATCCTTGGATTTGCTTTTAAAAACTCTCTATTTGGAAGATAATCTCCACCACCTTCAGTAGAGAATAGAGATACTCTATTGGGGTATTTATCTTCAAATGCTAAAGCTGAATATCTATTTAAGATAGCGAGAGAGTAGGAACTATCAAATGGACCTTCAAATTGATATTTAATTCTCTCGCTTTTACTATATTCTATATTTTTCTGAACCTCAACTCCAATTGAGTTGAGATATGATATTAACTTATTTACAATATTTTGATGTTTATATATCTCTATTGCTCTCTTTTGAGTCTTTATAATCTCTCTCTTAAAGGCGTGATTTACTCTAATTAGCTCTATAACTCCTGCAATCTCTTTAAAAGATTTTTTATTAAATAGAACTCCCCCACCATTCATAGTATCTTTTATATTACTACTATTATATGCAATCACAGGAATATTAAATAGCATAGCCTCAATTAGTGGAATACCAAATCCCTCATGTTCACTCATACATAGAAATATATTTGAGGCTCTATAGTAGCTATATAACTCCTCATTAGATATTTTTCCTGTCAATATAACGAAATCTTTTAAATTATATCTATCTATTAACTCCTCTAACTCCTTTTGATACTCTAAATCGGTAACTCCTCCAATAATATATAAC